>CAMLLF010000080.1 GCA_946480705.1 uncultured Lysobacteraceae bacterium
AGCGCGGTGCCGAAGCCCGCGGTCGCGAGCGAGCCGGTATTGCAGTGCGTGAGCACGCCGCCGCCGTCGAGCAGCGCGGCGCCGAGTTCGCCCATGTGGCGGTTCGCAGCGAGATCTTCGTCCTGGATCGCCTGGGCTTCGGCGGCGAGCGCGGCGACGTCGGCGCCGATGCCCTGCATGCGGTCGAGCGCCCACATCAGGTTGACGGCGGTCGGACGCGACGCGCGCAGCACGCGGACCGCCTCGTCGAGCCGCTCCGGCTCGTCGCGCGCCGCGAGCACGACGCCCCAGGCCGCCGCGATGCCGATCGCCGGCGCGCCGCGCACGACGAGATCCTTGATCGCCTGCGCCACCTCGGCCGCGCTCGCGCAGTCGACGAAGACTTCCTCGAACGGCAGGCGGCGCTGATCGAGCAGGCTCAGGCGGTCGCCGCGCCAGTGCACGGCGCGAATGGTGTCGTGGCGATCCAGGTCGGACATGGGAGAAGCCCTTGAAAGCGAACGCGCAAGGATAGCGTAGCCAGCATCTGTCGGGCGCAATAGCCGAAGCGCGTTGCGCCGTCTCACACCCGCCCCACCCACAAAAAAAAAACAAACACGCCGTGCCTTTCGCCAACACGCCAACGGTGGGCCGGCAACGGACTCGGCGCAATGCGCTTCGGTTATTGCGCCCTACGCGGCCGCACCGGTCTGCACCCGCCACAGCGCCGCATAGCTGCCGCCGCGCGCGATGAGTTCCGCGTGTGTGCCGAGTTCGGCGACGCGGCCGTTGTCGAGCACGGCGATCTGGTCGGCGTGAACGATGGTCGACAGGCGGTGCGCGATGACGACGACGGTGCGCTGGTGCGCAAGTCGCGCGAGCGAGCGCTGGATCGCCGCCTCGGTTTCGTTGTCGACGGCGCTGGTGGCCTCGTCGAGCAGCAGCACCGGCGGATCCTTGAGCAGCGCGCGTGCGATCGACAGGCGCTGGCGCTGGCCGCCGGAGAGCTTCACGCCGCGCTCGCCGACGCGCGTGTCGTATCCCTGCGGCAGGCGCAGGATGAATTCCTGCGCCTCGGCGGCGACCGCCGCCGCGACGATGTCGGCCTCGCTCGCGCCGGGCCGGCCGTAGGCGATGTTCTCGCGCACCGTGCCGTCGAACAGGAACACGTCCTGCGCGACCCAGCCGATCTGGCTGCGCAGCCAGTTCAGCGGATAGTTCGCGATGTCGCGGCCGTCGAGGCGGATGCGGCCCTGCGTCGGCTCGTAGAAGCGCAGCAGCAGCTTGATCAGCGACGACTTGCCGCCGCCGGTTGCGCCGACCAGCGCGAGCGTCCGGCCCGCCGGCACGTCGAGCGTGACACCGTGCAGCACCTCGCTGCCGTTCGCATAGGCGAAATGCAGGTCCTCGAGCGCGAGGTCGCCGCGCGCCGGATGGTCGGGCAAGGTCTGGTCGCTGTCGCGGATCGTGATCGGCGTGGCGAGGAGTCCCAGGATGCGCCGCGTCGACGCCATCGCGCGTTCGAACAGGTCGACGGTTTCGGCGAGCCTCGTCAGCGGCCAGAGCAGCCGCTGGGTCAGGAACACGAGCACGGCGTAGAAGCCGGCCTGCAGCTGTCCTTCGAGCACGAGTTGGCCGCCGCGCACGAAGGTGCAGAGGAATCCGAACAGGATCGCCATGCGGATCAGCGGCACGAACGCCGCGCCGAGCCGGATCGCATGGCGATTGGCGGCGACGTAGGCCAGGCTTTCGCTCGCGAGGCGCTCGCGCTCGCGCTGCTCGGCCGCGAAGCTGCGGATCGTCGCGATGCCGGCGAGGTTGTTCGCCAGCCGGCTCGACAGCGCGGCGACTTTCTCGCGCACCACGTCGTAGCGCGGCCCGGCCTTGCGCTGGAAATAGAAGGCGCCCCAGAGAATGACCGGGATCGGCGTGAACGCGAGCAGCGCGATCTGCGGCGAGATCGCGAAGAACACCGCGCCGCACGCAATCACCGTGACCACCACTTGGATCAGATCGCTCGCGCCGCCATTGAGAAAGCGTTCGAGCTGGTTCACGTCGTCGTTGAGCACGGCGACGAGTCCGCCCGAGGAGCGGTCTTCGAAATAGGCGAGGTCGAGGTTCTGCACATGGGCATAGGCCGACGTGCGCAATTCGTGCTGGAGGTCCTGGGCGAGGTTGCGCCAGAGCACCATGTAGGCGAATTCGAAGATCGACTCGAACACCCAGATGGCCAACGTCAGCGCGCCCAGCAGGTAGACTTGCTGCAGCGGGTCGGTGACGCCGAAGCCCGCGACGAACGACGCCTGCCCGCGCACGACGACGTCGATCGCGATGCCGATGAGGATTTCGGGTGCGACGTCGAACAACTTGTTCGCCACCGAGCAGAGGCTCGCGGCGATGAAACGCGCGCGGTAGGGCCGCGCATGACGGATCAGCTGCCACAGCGCAGCAAACGACGAGGTGGATGATGGCATCGCGAAAGCCTAGCACGGAGATTCCTGCCAAACGCGCGCCTGCAGCGCTGGAAAACGACCGCGACGCGCGGTTCCAGGCGCTGCTGCGTGCGGCCTGCGTCAAGGCGGCCGGCGTCGGCGCGCTGTCGGCGCTGGTCGGCGCGATTCCCGGTGCGGGCGTGCTGCTGCGCTTCGCGCTCGGCGAGCTGGCCGACGCCGCGGCCGTCGGCGCGATCCAGGAAAAACTCATCGAGGACACATTGACGCTGTACGAACTGCCGCTGCCCGAGCCGCTGCGCAAACCGCTGATCGCGCAGATCAGCGCACTGGGTGCCGGCGCGAGCCTCGGCGTCGACGCGATCGGCCGGCGCATTCTCGGCCGCTTCGGCAGCAAGCTCGGCGGCACCGTGTTCGGCCGCGTCGCGCCGCTGGTCGGCGTGCTGACGAGCGCGCTCGGCAACGCAGCGACGACGTATGCGATCGGCCGTCGCGCCGAAGCGTTCGCGAAGATGGGGGCGGCACCGGCCGACAGCCTCGTCGACGCGTTCCGCGCGTTCACCGGCGTGGACGAACGCCGCGTCTGGGAATGGTCGGTCACGGCGACCAAGGAAGCCCTCGCGACAGACGCGCGCGTGACCAGCAAGGTCAAGGCGATGAATCCGTTCGCGCGCTGGGAAGTGCCTGACGCGGACGCGGACGAAGCAGCGTCCGACGGCGAGGCCGATGCCGGCGAGAAATCGGCCCGCGAAACCCCGCGTCCGGCCGCATCGCGCAAGCCGCGCGCAGCGGCGACGAAGAAAACCGCTGCACCGGCCGCAAAGAAGACGGCCGCGAAGAAATCCACAAAAAAACGCAGCGTCGCGAAAAAGGCCGCGACGACGGCGAAGTCGCCGGCACGAGCACGGCGCGCGACGCGCAAGACCGACGACACGTCGCGCTGAGCGCGCGAAGTCGCGCCGTCCGTCGCGATACGGCGATGGACGGCGCGAAACCTCCATACGGTATTGTCGCTTCACGGAACGGCTGCAAGAGTTGCCGGCTACCACACCAATGCCGGCCGTCGACGCGTCATGGAATTCAGCGGTGCCGCGCTACGCGCGCTACTTCCGGGCGTTCCCCTCGTGGAATCGCCGTTCTTCGAAACCATCCTTCCGACCCTCGGCTTCGATGACGAAACCGAACGCGTCGCGCGCGACCTGAACCGCGACGGCTTCGCCGTGTTCCGCTTCGACGACGCGGCGCTCGAACAGCGCGCCGAACGCATCAAGGCGCACCTCGGCGGACTGTTCGACGCGGTCGGATGGCGGCGCGACGAATGGCCGCTCGGCGTAGGCCGGCGCTACTTCGATTTCTGGCGGCACGATGCCGACGTCGCGGCGATCGCAGCGAACCAAACCGTGATCCGCCTGCTCGGCGATCTCTACGGCCGTTCCGCATTTCCGTTCCAGACCCTGAACTTCCCGGTCGGCTCGCAGCAGCACTATCACTCCGACGCGGTGCATTTCTCGTCGGTGCCCGAACGCTTCATGTGCGGTGTCTGGCTCGCGCTCGAGGACGTCCCGGGCGGCGGGGCGCGCGTCGTCGTGTGGCTCCTCGAGGACGTCCACGAAGACGCCGGCCCGCTCGTCTACTACCCGGGCTCGCATCGCTGGCCGATCGTCTACAACGACCAGATCGGCGTTCGCATCGCCGGCACGACGACGAGCCGCGACCAGACCATGTACGAGCCCTACTGGCGCGCGATGGTGGAGACGAGCGGCGCAAGGCCGCGGCATTTCCTGCCCAAGAAAGGCGAGGCGCTGATCTGGTCGGCGAATCTGCTGCACGGCGGCGCGCCGCAGCGCGACCCGACGCGCACGCGCTGGTCGCAGGTCACGCACTATTTCTTCGCCGACTGCTGCTACACCACGCCGATGCTGTCCGACACGGCGATCGGCCGTCCGTTCGTCCGCGAGATGGTCGACATCGCGAGCGGACGCCACGTCCCCAACGTGTATGTCGACGTGCCGCTGTCGGACGTCGAGCGGCTCGCCGCCGATCCGGCTCCGCCGCCGGACTTCGATGCGGATCGCTATCTCGCGCTGAATCCCGATGTGGCCGCCGCCGTGGCGCGGCGCGCGACGACGGCGATCGACCACTATCGTCTCCACGGCGTCAAGGAAGGACGGCGTTACCGCTGAGACGCGGGAATCGCGCCGCCGTCGCGGCGGCGCGATCGGTCTTTCAGGAACGCTTGTCCAGCCAGTCGTGGATCGCCGGCGGCACCTCGCGCTGCGCGCGGCCCGACACGTAGATGCCGATGTGGCCGCCCTTGAACGCGATCTGCGAGTAGTCGTCGCTGCCGGTCGCGTCCTTGAGCGCGCGCGAGGCTGCCGGCGGAACCAGATGGTCCTGCTCGGCGAAGATGTTCAGCACCGGCGCGCGCAGGTTCTTCAGGCTCACGTCCTTGTCGCCGATGCGCAGGCCGCCCTTGAGCAGCTTGTTGCCCTGGTAGAAGTCCTTGATGAACTGGCGGAACGCTTCGCCGGCCTGGTCGGGCGAGTCGAAGATCCACTTTTCCATGCGCAGGAAATTTTCCAGCTCGGTCTTGTTGTCGAGGATGTCGACGAGACCGACGTACTTCTGCTGGTTGAGGCGCATGGGCTTCAACGTGAGGTAGCAGTAGTTCATGAGATCGGCCGGCACGTTGCCGAGCGTGTCGACGAACAGGTCGATGTCGAGCTCGCGCACCCAGTGCGACAGCATGTTGTCCGGCGTCTGGAAATCGACCGGCGTCACCATCGTGACGAGGTTCTTCACTTTTTCCGGATAGATCGACGCGAAGCACAGCGAGAACGCGCCGCCCTGGCAGATGCCGAGCAGGTTGATCGCGTCGATGCCGTGCGACTTGCGCAGGAAATCGACGCAGCGGCGCAGATAGCCGTTGATGTAGTCATCCAGCGTCAGGAACTTGTCGGAACCGTCGGGATAGCCCCAGTCGATCAGATAGACATCCTGTCCGAGCGCGAGCAGGTTCTTGACCAGCGAGCGGTCGTCCTGCAGGTCGACCATGTACGGCGTGTTGACGAGCGCGTAGCAGATCAGCAGCGGCGTCTTCGCGGTCGGCGCCTTGTCGCCCCTGAAACGGTACAAGGTGACTTTGTCGTCTTTGTAAACGGCCTCTTTCGGCGTGACGCCGAACGTGACCGGGTCGAGCGAGCGCAGCGTCTGCGCGCCGGCCGAGAGCTTCTGCTGCAGCTTCAGCGCTTCGTCGAGCGCCTTTTGCGGTTCGATGCGGATCGGGCCCATGGGAATCCTCAGCGCTTGGTCTTCTTGGTCGCGGCCGGCTTGGCCTCGGCGTCGGCGTTCGCGGCGGCCGGCTTCGCCGTACCGAGTTCGCGCTTGAGCGCGTCGATTTCGGCACGGAGGGCAGAGAGTTCGACGGCGACGTCGGCCGACGAGGCTTCCTTGGCGGCTTTCAGATGACGGCGCAGTTCCTGCACCGACTTCTCCACGCCCTTGAGTTCGCTGCGCGTCGGCATGCCGAGCTGGCGCGTCTGCTGCTCGACCTCGGTCTGGATCAGCGAGCGCACGCGCATCTGCGCATTGACCATCGCGCCGTAGGCCTTGCGGAACTCTTCCGACAGCGCGATCTCGGCATAGGCCTCTTCGGCGGCATCGATCCAGAGATCGTAGACGGCGCGCACCGAGTCGAGCTGGCGGCCCGGCTCCTCGCGTTCGGCGAGCTTGCTCTGGAAGCGTTCGAAACCCTGCTGACTCGATTTCAGGATCAGCGTGTTGTAGCGGTTGGTCTGTTCCTGGTAGTCGACGAGCGCCGCGCCGAGCTGCTGCCAGCGCTCCTGATGCTCGCGCGCGAGGCCGAACGCGGGCATGCCGAGGTTCGCGAGCAGTTCCTGCTTGAACGGGCCGGCGCCGCGGCCGAATTCGGCCATGAGCTGCTCGAAGCCTTTGGCGCCCTGGCCGGCCATGTCGCGGAAATTGGCGCCGAGTGGATTATTCCACAACGCCGGATCCATGCCGGGGATGTTGAAGCCGTTGCGCAGCGTCTCGGTCCAGGCCGCGGCGGAATCGGCGCCGCCGCCCTGCCCCAGCGAGCTTGAAAGCATGGACTGCATCAGCGCGACATAGGACTTGGCATTGGCGGTGACGCGATCGACGAGATCGCTCTGCGGACCCGACTGGCCGAACAGCTGCGCCCATTGTTCGAGGCCGGCCTGCCACGGCGCGGAGAAATCGGGCCGCCCGGCCGTCGGCGCCACGCCGTGCGACTGCCAGCCTTCCCAGTAGCGCTGCGCGAGTTTCTGCCATTGGGTGACCCAGTCTTGCGCTGAATTCGACATAGTGTCCTTCTCCAAAAAGCGGCCGGATGCTAACCCGGCGACTTGCTGCGTCGCAACAAAGCATGAGGTTCCTGAGCCTACCGCATCCGCATGACGCGGCGGCAGTGTTTTGACGCGGCGTTTTTCCTCCGGCCTGCACGCTCGATACTGCCGGAACGGCAAAAACCGCCGGGCTTGCGCCCGGCGGCCGCCCGGTCATGGGTGTCGCGTGACCGGTGCCGTCATGCTCACTTGCGCAGGAAGTCGAGCAGATCCTGATTGAGCCGGTCCTTGTGCGTGTCCGCCAGTCCGTGCGGCGCGCCCGGATAGACCAGCAGCTGCGCGCCGCGGATCAGCTTCGCCGATGCCTTGCCCGACGCGTCGATCGGCACGATCTGGTCGTCGTCGCCGTGGATCACGAGTGCCGGCACGTCGATCTTCTTCAGATCGTCGCGGAAGTCGGTCGCCGAGAACGCCGCGATCGAGTCGTAGGTGTTCTTGCTGCCGGCCTGCATGCCCTGCACCCAGAACGACTGGATCATGCCCTGGGACGGCTTCGCGCCCGGCCGGTTGAAGCCGAAGAACGGACCCGAGGCGATGTCGAGGTAGAGCTGCGAACGGTCCTTCAGCGATGCCTTGCGCAGGCCGTCGAAGACGTCCAGCGGCAGGCCGCCCGGATTCGATTCGGTCCTGAGCATCAGCGGCGGCACGGCACTCACCAGCACGACTTTCCCGACGCGGCCGGTGCCGTGGCGGCCGACGTAGCGCGCGACCTCGCCGCCGCCGGTCGAGAAGCCGACGAGGGTCACCTGCCTGAGATCGAGCGCCTCGATCACGGCGGCGAGATCGTCCGCGTAGTGATCCATGTCGTTGCCGTCCCAGGGCTGGCTCGACCGGCCGTGGCCGCGACGGTCGTGCGCGACGACGCGGTAGCCCTGCGCGGCCAGGAACTGCATCTGCGATTCCCAGCTGTCGGAGTTCAGCGGCCAGCCGTGGCTGAAGGTGACGACCGGGCCGTCCTTCGGACCCCAGTCCTTGTAGTAGAGCTGCACACCGTCGGACGTGGTGACATAACTGGCCGACTTCGCAGCCGGCGCGGACACGGCTTTCGACGGCTTGGCCGCAGCGGGTTTGACCGAAGGCGGCGCGGCGACGAGCGGCGCGGAAACCGCGAGGGTCAGCAGGGAAACCGTAAGCGTGCGGAGCAGTGCGTTCATGAGTATCTCCCGAGTGGTGGGTCAGAGCCGGTTGGCGGGAATGATTTTGCATGCGCGGCCGACACGAATTAGCATCAATCGTCCTTATAAATTGACCGAGAGTATCGATGGCCGACCGACTCGCTGCACTGCTGGCGCATTTCTCGATCAGGGCCGAGGTCTTTCACGCCGGAGCGCTCTGCGGCATCAACGACCTCGATCCGGCCGGAAGCGGCCAGCTGCACCTGATTCGCGAAGGCGCCGTCGACGTCATGCACGGCGGCGCCTCGGCCGTGCGTGTCGAGCAACCCAGCCTGCTGCTGTACCCGCGCCCGCTCGCGCATCGCTTCGTGACCGACCCCGAGCGCGGCGCCGACTTCGCCTGCGCGCACCTGCGCTTCGACGGCGGTGCGTCGAATCCGATCGCGGCGGCGCTGCCCGCCTTCACCTGCCTGCCGCTGAGCGAATTGAGCGGTGCGCAGAGCGTGCTCGCGCTGCTGTTCGAGGAAGCGTTCGCGCACAACTGCGGCCGGCAGGCGATGCTCGACCGGCTCTTCGACGTCGTGCTGATCCAGGTCCTGCGGCATCTGATGGAAAGCGGTCGGACACAGGCCGGCATGCTCGCCGGCCTGGCGCATCCCAGGCTGCGTCTCGCACTCGTGGCCATGCATGAGCAGCCGGCGCAGGACTGGTCGCTCGACGCGCTCGCCGCGCGCGCCGGCATGTCGCGCAGCGTGTTCGCGAACGCGTTCCGCGACGCCGTCGGCAGCACGCCGGGCACCTATCTGCAGCAGTGGCGCATCGGCCTCGTGCAGCGCGCGCTGCGTCAGGGGCGCGCGCTCAAGCTGATCGCCGGCGAGGTCGGCTACGGCAGCGAGGCGGCGCTGTCGCGGGCGTTCAAGGCGCAGTGCGGCGTGCCGCCGCTGCAGTGGAAGCAAGCGCAGACGCGCTAGCGAAAAACGGCGGCAGGCGCAGCGCTACGTTTCCGCCTCGATGTCTGCGCGCAGACGCAGCACGCGCTCCGGAAACCCCTCGACGAACGACGCTGTCCAGTCCGAGTCTCCGAGCGAGAAACAGGTGAATTGACGCAGCCCACGCCAGAGCGGCAGCAGGACTTCGCGGCGAGTGCCTATGACGTTCTCGAGTTCGCGCCCCGGTCGATCGGCCTCGTGCTGGCGCTGCCACAACCGCACACGCACGCGATCGTCATCCGCTGCAGCGAGTTCCAGCCAGTATCCCGCAGGCTCCTGATTCCACCAGACGCTGCCACTGCGCCCGGCCGCTGCCGATGCGACGGCATCGAACAGTTCAACGACGTTGTTCGGAACATCCGACACGTCGAACGTCAGGACGTGCCCGCCGACCACGAGCCGGGTGCGCATCCAGCCGGCTTGCGGCGGCGAAAAGCTCAGCGCGATCGTGGCCATGGCAACAGCCTGAGATGTCGATCGATGCGACGCGAAAACGGTGGGAAGCTCGTCGACCCTGCAACGAAAAAGCCGGCACTAGGCCGGCTTTTCGTTGACTGCATCGAAACGCAAGGATCAGGCCGAAGCCGCGCCCTGCTGTTCGTCTTCGAGCACGGCCTTGATCGACAGGCGAATGCGACCCTGCTTGTCGACTTCGAGCACCTTGACGCGCACGGTGTCGCCTTCCTTGAGCTTGTCGGAGACCTTCTCGACGCGCTCGTTGGAGATCTGCGAGACGTGGACGAGACCGTCCTTGCCCGGCAGGATCGTGACGAACGCGCCGAAGTCCATGATCTTGGCGACCTTGCCTTCGTAGATGCGGCCCGGCTCGACGTCGGACACGATCATCTCGATGCGCTTCTTCGCTTCGTCGGCCGCGGCACGGTTGACCGAGGCGATGACGATGCTGCCGTCGTCCTGGATGTCGATCGTCGTGCCGGTTTCTTCGGTGATCGCGCGGATGACCGAACCGCCCTTGCCGATGACCTCGCGGATCTTGTCCGGGTGGATGCGCATCGTCAGCAGGCGCGGCGCGAATTCGCTCATTTCCGAGCGCGCCGACGTGATGACCTTGTTCATCTCGCCGAGGATGTGCAGACGGCCGCGCTTGGCCTGTTCGAGCGCGACACGCATGATCTCTTCGGTGATGCCGTCGATCTTGATGTCCATCTGCAGCGCGGAGATACCGTCCTGCGTACCGGCCACCTTGAAGTCCATGTCGCCGAGGTGGTCCTCGTCGCCGAGGATGTCCGACAGCACGACGAAATCGTCGCCTTCCTTCAC
>CAMLLF010000081.1 GCA_946480705.1 uncultured Lysobacteraceae bacterium
GACGATGGCGCGACGACTTCGAGCACACCCTCGACTTCGAGCACGACCTCGACCGGCTTGTTCGCGATATGCGTGCGATTGACTTCGATGACCTGCTCGGCGACACGCGCGACATCGGTGGTCTCGCCGTCGCTCGGGGCTTCGCGCTGGCGGCGCGACAGCAGCAGCAGAGCCTCGGTCAGTTCCGTCGACTGGCGCGATGCGCGCTCGATGCGCTTGAGGCGGTCGCGTGTCTTGTCGCTCTGGTTCGGCGCGCCGAGCAGCAGCTCGACCGTCGTTGCGATGACGGCCAGCGGCGTGCGCAGCTCGTGACTGACGTCGGCGTTGAATTCGCGGTCGCGCTCGACGATTTCGGTCAGGCGCCGGCGGTAGTCGTCCAGCGCGGCGGCGAGTTCACCGACTTCGTCGTTCGCGTAATGCGATGCCAGATCGTCGGTCGGTGTGCCGTTCTTGAACGCGCGCAGGCGCTCGGCGAGATCGGCGACCGGGCGCATCACGCGCCGCGCCGACCAGAATCCAAGCAGGAACGCGAGCAGCGAGAACACGAACACGGCCGCGATCAGCGCGGTCACGAGCTGACGCTCGCCGAGTTCTTCCTTCGCCACGTCGTAGCGGTAGAACGCCCAGAGATCGGACTCCTTGCGCACGGCGAGCTTGTACGACCGCTCGACGCCATGCTCGTCCGGCTCGCGGATGTCGTAGACGCCGGTGCCGTATTTCTGCCAGGCAAACGGCACGTTCGCGAATTTGCGCTCGCTGACGATCAGCGCGGTCACCGGCGAAAACGGAAACACCGCGCCCTCTTCGGGATGCAGCCGCTTGAAGTCGAGGAATTTGTTGACGCCGTCCTGCAGCGAGGCGTTGATCAACTGATCTTCGAGCGTACCGCGCAGGCCGATGACGGCCACGGCGAACAGCGCCGTGAGCGCCATGCCGAACAGGCCGAACGAAATGACGATGCGGCTGCGTAATCGGCGGCGATAGCGCATGCGGGGCGAAGGATGCTCGGCGAGCGCTCAGCTGCTCGCGGCGTCGGGGTCGGCCATGCGATAGCCGATGCCGTGGCGAGTCTGGATCAGCGGCTTGTCGAACGGTTTGTCGAGCGCGGCGCGCAGGCCATGGATGTGCACGCGCAGCGAATCGCTGTCGGGCAGCTCCTCGCCCCAGACGCGGTGTTCGAGATCCTGGCGCGTCACGACCGACGGGCTGGCCTCCATGAGGAACTGAAGCAGCTTCAGGCCGATCGGGTTCAGCGGGATCTGCTTGCCGGCGCGGGTCACGGTCAGCGTGTCGAGATTGAAGCTGAGGTCGGCGACCTGCAGCACGCGGCTTTGCGGTCCTTTGCCGCGGCGTGCGAGCACGAGCAGGCGCGCCTCGAGTTCCTGCAGCGCGAACGGCTTGGTCATGTAGTCGTCGGCGCCCGAATCGAAACCCGACAGCTTGTGATCGAGCGCGTCGCGCGCCGTCAGCATGAGCACCGGCGTCTGCTTGCGCGCTTCCTGGCGCAGCTTGCGACAGACCTCGAGTCCGTCCATGCCGGGCAAGGTCAGATCGAGCACGATCGCGTCGAATTCATTGACGACCGCGAGATGCAGACCCGTGACGCCGTCGCCCGCAAAATCGACGACGTGGCCTTTGTCTTCGAGAAAGTCGCCGATGTTCGCTGCGATGTCCCGATTGTCTTCGATGACGAGTACGCGCATGGGGCTAGCTTAACGAACTCCATTTCGGAAAGGGATGCGCCGGAAACGGCCGGAGATGTCGGGGTGACGGGAGAACGGCTCGAACGGCCAAAAGATTGGCCCAAGGAGGTGCCATTGGGGGAACGCACCTCGCTTGGGCCAAATAGCTACTGCCCCGATTACCGTAGTCTGCTAGTCACGACCTGACCAGGAGTGTTCGCAGGAGTACAGTGGGGACAATGGTAGGCAGCAGCGGCTTAAATCGGCGTTAAGCAGCCTTGAGAGTCCGGTTAAATATCAATGCGCTGGCGTAGTGTTCGCGCAAAGACCGCAGGAATCTCACCGGCGGTCGACCGAATGCCGGGCTGCGGCTTCAGTTCGGGGCGATCTCGGTGACCGGCGCGGCACCGTCGCCCGGGCGGCGGCAGATCCGGGATCCGGTGATCGTGCGGCAGTCGCCGGACTCCAGCGTGATTTCCTCGGCCGTTCCGACCGACTGCGGCGCGCCGCCTTCGAGCGCAAAGACAAACTGGCGCGAGTACCGGCGCGAGCCTGCCTCGAAGCTGCCCGGTACGAATCGCCATTTGCGCAGCGCGGCCATGGCAGCGGCGTCGAAGGTCGACGGCGGAGTCGATTGCTCGACGCGCACGTCGCGAACGCGGCCGTCCTCGTCGACGTAGTACGAAAGCCGCACGCTGCCCTCGATGCCGCGCATCAGCGCGCGTTCCGGGTAGAGCGGCTGCACGGCATGTGCCGCCATCGGCTCGCGCACCGCAACGATGGGCTCGAGCTTGGGCAGGGCGTCGACCGACGCGGCCGGCGCGTCAGCGACCGGCGCGGCAGCAACCGGCGGTGCGACGACGGCGGGTGTCTGCTCGACGCGCTGAGCCGGGGCGGCCGGCATCGATTCGACGGCGGTCGCGGACGGAACCGCCGTCGCGGCGGGCGGAGCCTCGGTCGCGAGCGGCTCGGTCAACAGCGGCAGGCGCGGCAGACGCAGTGCGCGGCGGTCGGCGACCATGTCGCCGACGACCGGCGGCGCGACGTCGATCGCGGCCGTATCGCGCAGCAGTACTTCGCGCAGCGACTGCGGCGCAAGCATCGCCAGCATCGTCGCGTTCTGCCACGACGCGCGCTGCGCATAACCCAGGACGATGACCGCGATGCCGACGACGAGCAGCGGCAGCAGCCGCACCGGCGCGCGCAGATCGAGACGGTTCGTCGGCACTTTCGCAATGTGCTGCACGCGTTCGAGCAGCACGCCGCCGGTGGCCTGCAGCGCGAGCGCACCGGGACCGTCGAGCCGCAGCTGTTCGAGGTCGGCCAGCGTTGCAACGTAGTCGCGCGGATTCGCACGGCTCAGGCGCAGGACGAGTTCATCGCAGCAGATCTCGCGCTGGTCGCGCAGGTCGCGCGAGATCCAGTGCACGACGGGGTGATAGAAAAGGACGGTCTCGGCGACGACCTGGACAAGATTGACCAAGTGGTCCCAGCGCCGCAGATGGCCGAGTTCGTGCGCCAGGATCAGTTCGATCTGAGCGGCCGGAAAGCGCAGTGCGACGGCTGCCGGCAACAGGATGACGGGACGGATCCAGCCGACCAGCGTCGGCGTTTCGATCTTCGTCGAATAGAGCAGGCCCACCTTGCCGAGACCGAACTGAAGGCACAGCTGCTGCAGGCGCGAACTCCACTGCGGCAGCGGCAACCCCTGACGGATCAGGCGGTTCAGGCCGTGCCAATGCAGCACGGCACGCAAGCTGAGCACCGCGACGCCGCAACCCCAGAGCGCGACGAGCCACGGCAGATAGTCGGTCCACTGCTGCCACGGATCGGCTTCCGCTGCCGCATAAGTGACGGCCGACGTCGACGGAACCGCAGCGACAGCCGCTTCGAAGGCGCCGGGACCGCCGGTCAGCAGCGCAACGGCCGTGACGACCGGCGCGGCGATCAACGCCGCGAAGCTGGCGAGACCCAGCGTGTAGCGCGGCGTACCCGGCGCGAGCTGCCGGCGCAGAACGCCGTACAGCGCACCGATGAGCGCGCCCTGCCAGAGAAAATGCAGCAGCACGAGCCCGAGCACGTGCACCGACGACGCCAGTCCCCCGACCGCGGCGTCCATTACTTGGACTCCCGATCCAGTCGATTCAGAAGCTGGCGGATTTCCTTGAGCTCTTCGCGCGAGGCGCTCTGGCTGCCGAGCGCGTGCAGCACGAGCTGCGAGGCCGAGCCGTCGAAAACGCGTTCGACGATATCGGAGAGAAAGCGTTTCTGCGTGCGTTCCTTGCTGACGACGGCGCGGAACACGTGGGCGCGCTGGGAATCGTCGCGCTCGACCAGCCCTTTGGAATGCATGACCTGCATGAGCTTCAGCGCGGTCGTATAGCCGCCGCCGTCATGCGCATAGAGCGCTTCATGCACGTCTCGAACGGTGCCGCTGCCGCGGTCCCAGAGAACGCCGAGAATGGCCAGTTCGGCCTCGGTCGGCTTCGGAAGATCGGATGCGCGGCGAGTAGTCACGGCGGCCCCTCAACGAATGACTTCGTACAGCATGCCCCAGCGTCGGGCTTCCGGCAAGCGCAAAAAAGGGCGGTGCCGAACCGCGGCACCGCCTTCTCCCGTCAATTGGAACGGATGCCGTCGTCGCCGGTCTGGCGCAGGAAATCGCGCGAGTCGCGGCGCTGGCGTTCGCGCTCAGCAAACGTCGAGCACTGCTTCTGCTTGCGGTTGGAACCGGTCGGCGCGACCTGCTGGCAGATCAGGCGACGGCCGTCCTTCTTCGTCAGGATGGCGTTGACGTCTTCCTGGGCTTCGAGCAGTTTGCCTTTGTTGTCCCGATCCAGCTCGTCGACCGATGCGGCCGACGCGAGCAGCGACGAGATCTCGTCAAGCCGCATGTTGACGCGCGAACGCTCTTCGGTGTCGACGAACTCCCAGCGTCCGCCGGCCTTCATCTGCTGGCGGATCGCGGCCGCCTGGTCGTCAAATTTTTCCTTGGTCACGGCCTGCAGGGCCGGATCCAGTTTCTCCGCGGCCATCGCGCCCATCGAAAGGGCCAATCCGACAGCGAACACAACCGCTTTAGCAATACGCATTCTCGATCACTCCGTCTCGACAGTACCCGTGCCCCCTGCGCACCGTCTTTCGGAAACTGCGCAAGACAGCGGCCGGGCGATGCTAGGTACGCGGCCGCGCGTTGTCAACGGCAACCTTCGTACGACAACATTCATTGACGACCGAATTGCCGACGACGAGACGAATGGCACATGCGGCACGGCGGCCGCACACCTTCAAACGCCGCGCTTCTTGCGTCGCAACGCGCTCGCGCAGACGAAGTCGATGATTGCGCCGGCGACGTCGACCGAGGTCGCTGCCTCGATGCCTTCGAGACCCGGCGACGAATTCACTTCGAGTACGAGCGGACCGCGCTTCGCGCGCAGCAGATCGACGCCCGCGACGTGGAGCTGCATCGTGCGCGCAGCCAGAATCGCGACGTCCTGTTCGCGCGCCGACAGTTCGACCTGGCTCGCACTGCCGCCGCGATGCAGGTTCGAACGGAACTCGCCGGCGCGCGCCTGGCGGCGCATCGCGGCAACGACCTTGCCGCCGACGACGAAGCAGCGGATGTCGGCGCCCTTGGCTTCCTTGATGAATTCCTGCACGAGAAAGTTCGCATAGAGGCCGCGGAACGCCTCGATTACGCTCTGCGAGGACGAACGTTTCTCCGCGAGCAGCACGCCCTGCCCTTGCGAACCTTCGTTGAGTTTGATGATGTGCGGCGGGTCGCCGAGCAGCGCGAGCAGATCGGCCGTGTCGTCGGGATTGTCGCCGAACACCGTGTCGGGCATGCCGACTTCCTGACGTGCGAGGAGCTGCAGGCAGCGCAGCTTGTCGCGTGCACGCAGCACGGCGTCGGAGCTGTTCGGCGTATAGACGCCCATCATTTCGAACTGGCGCAGCACCGCAGTGCCGTAGAACGTGATCGACGCGCCGATGCGCGGAATGACCGCCGCGTAGTCGGCCAGGCGCTTGCCTTTGTAGTGCACGCTGAACTCGCCGGGCGCGATGCGCATGTAGCAGCGCAGCGGATCGAGAACGCGCACGCGATGACCGCGCTCGCGGCCGGCCTCGACCAGCCGCCGCGTCGAGTACAGTTTTGAGTTGCGCGACAGGATCGCAATGTTCATGCGGAATTTCCGGGCGCCGACGCGCTGCTGGCGCATCGGAGTCGTGTTGTCGGATGTGGAAGCCGCGCCGCACGCCGCGCGACGCGATCACGATGCCGCACGATGAACGCGCGCGCCCGATTCTGCGACAGCGGTATTGCAGTCGTGCGGGAGCCGGCGGCAATGATGCCGGCGACGATAGCAAGACCGCCGCGAACGGGCTATGCCGGGCGTGCGGATCGCTTGCCCTTCGACCAGCGGCACGGCCGCGCAACGACGGTTGCAGGGCGCCAATCCTCGCGTTCGCTTAACGCGCGTCGATGCTAGGCTGCCGCCGGAGCGGCACCATGCCCGGCGGCCGGCATCGGCCTCGGGCAACGCCGTATCGCCCCACCTCCATCCTCGTCGCTGCGCATCGAGCGCCGCCGGCTTCCGGCAGCGCGCCGGCCGGCTGCGTGCATCGCTCCCTCAATCGCTTGGCCGAGACTCGCCATGGAATCGTTGACCAACCCGGAAATCTGGATTGCGCTGGCCACGCTGACGGCGCTCGAACTCGTGCTCGGCATCGACAACATCATTTTCATCTCGATTCTTGCCGGCAAGCTGCCGCCGGAGCAGCGCGACAAGGCGCGCAAGCTCGGCATCGCGCTGGCGGCCATCACGCGCCTGGGACTGCTGTTCGCGATCGCCTGGATCGTCGGCCTGACCGCGCCGATTTTCTCGGTGTTCAGCCACGAAATCTCCTGGCGCGATCTGATCCTGATCGGCGGCGGCCTGTTCCTGATCGGCAAGGCCACGCACGAGATCCACCAGAAACTCGAAGGCGATTCCGAGCACGTCGAAGCCGGCAAGACCATGGCGAGCTTCGGCAGCGTCATCGTGCAGATCATGCTGCTCGACGTCGTGTTCTCGCTCGACTCCATCATCACCGCCGTCGGCATGGTCGAGGAACGCTGGGTGATGTTCGCGGCCATCCTGATCTCGATCGCGTTCATGCTGCTGTTCGCCCGCGCGATCGGCGACTTCGTCGAACGCCACCCGACCGTGAAGGTACTGGCGCTGAGCTTCCTGATCATGATCGGCCTCGTGCTCATGGCCGACGGCTTCGGCCAGAAGATTCCGAAGGGCTACATCTACGCGGCGATGGCGTTCTCGGTATTCGTCGAGATGATTAACCTGTGGATCCGCAACCGCGCGAAGAAGAAAGTCGCGCCGGTCAAGCTCCACGAGCGCTACGAAGCCGGGCCGGAGTGATCGCCGCGCGCGGGCTGCCACGTCAGCGGCAGCCCTCGCCGGGGACCGCAGCACCGACGGCACTGCGCAGCGCGGCCAGTGCGGAACGAACCTCATCGCGGTCGAGCGGACTCGCATCGCCGTGCTCGAGGCTCGATGCGGCTGCCTGGAATACATCCGCGCGCAAGGCATCTTGCGGCGGAAGGTTCGCGAACGCCGGCGGCGTCCGCGCGACGAGCGCATCGACCATGCTCGGCGTCAGTTCGATGTCGGCAACCGCGACGAACGCCTCGGCGAGCGCCACGTGACTCATGCGACCGGGACCGGCGGACGCACCTGCCGCCGCGGCAAATGCGAGCCACTGCCGTGCAAGCCGGCTTTGCGGGTCGATGCAGCGATCCAGATACGACCGCAATATCGGATCCGTCGAATCCGGCCACGGCAGCACGAGCAGTTCGCCGACCGGCGTCGCATCGTCGGCGACGAGCCGGCACGCCGAGCCAAAGCGGCAGTGCCCGCGTCCGATTCGGCGCACGGCACGCTCGCGCCGATCCGCGATCTCCACATGAAACGTTTCGCTCCATGCGACCAGATCCGGCAGCGGCGCTGCGACATGCGTGCGGTTGCCGAAGGAACTCGCCCGTCCGCCGAGTGCCGTGGGCCGGCAGATTTCGATGCCGGGCGCTTCGTCATGGCGAAAGCACAACGCGACGTCCGGCAGGCGCCAGACACCCTGCGCGTCCGGATTCCACGGTTTTCCATTCGGCGCGACGACGGCGAGTTCGACAATCACGATCACGCCCGCCGCAGACGCGATGTCCGTCGGCTGTGCCGACGCGCCGAACCACGGCAGCCGGCCGCCGCGCAGCGTGACCGCAACGATCGCGAACAAAGCTGCAAATCCCGCCAACGCCGCGATTCGCCGACGACGCGCCGCGCCGTTCCGGCGCAGCATTCGTTCCGCGAGCCGCCGCACGCCGTCGGCGACCTCGCGGCATGCGGCCGCACGGTCGGATGCCCGCATGATCGGTGCGCCGTCCGTCGGCAATGCATTCAAGGCTCCGAACGGCGCCGCGCGCCAGCGGCACTCCTGCAGGATCACGGGTACGACGACGGTACGCCCGCGATCGCGCGCCTTCAGCGCGCGCCACATTTCACGCGCGCATTCGTCCGACCCGACGAACGCCTCGCTGACGAGCAGCAGCACGATCTGCGCACGGTCGAGAGCGGCTTCGATGTTCGGAAAGATGTCGTCGCCGGCAATCATGCGCCGGTCGTGCCAGAGATCGATCACCCCCTGCGCGGCGAGCGGTCGCAGGTGATCGAGCAACGCATCGAGCAGCGCCTCGTCCTTGTGCGCATACGAGATGAACAGCGTTACCGCCACACGTCGCCTCTGACCGGACACGGCTAGCTCTTGCAGGTGCTGCAAGAGCGCCGACTATCCCAGCGAATCGGGCCGCATGCCCGTACGTGGCCGTACCTTTATCACGGAGACGAGGAAAGGAAATTCATTGATTGCAGCTACTGCAATGAATTTGCTGCTAGCGCCAACAATCAGCCGCGGTGCGCGTACCGGTCGGGCAGCGGCACGCCACGCAGCAGCGCGTCGAATACGGCTTCGGGGTCGCTCTGCAGCCAGTACCGGAAATACACGAGCCGCGGGCCGTCGCCGAACAGCGCGCCGGCCGGCCCGTCAGGGACCACGAGCCGAGCCGCCGGCCAGTGCTGCGCGATCACGCCGATGCAGCGTGCCGGCGTGCCGATGTCGACCAGCCAGGTCGCACACCCGCCGGCAATGCTGGCCAGCGGACAGGCGCGGCGCGCGGCCACCAGCAGATCGCTCACGCTCGCGGCCGGCGGCAGCGCGAACAACGTGCGATGCGGCTCCGCGTCGTCGCCGGCGCTGACGCTGTCGCGGTCGACGGTGACGAGGTCGGCTGGCGGAATCGACACGGAGGCCTTCGACATGAGGGGAGCTGCCTGCGCGGCCGGACGATGAACGGAACCCGCGGATCGTTCCGGCGACCCGGAACCCGAAACAAGTACACAATGCCCGACGCATCGGCCGGTTCGCGCCGGCGAGGTCCTGAATCGTTGCGGGAAACTCGTGCCGGACCGGCGGTGAATCGGTGGAGCGGGCGATGGGAAAGACGTACACCCCATCGCAAGTGGCTGATAGTAACGCGGCCGGTCGGCGGCTCGAAAAAAGATACCCCGAGGGATACCTGGGAGCGTGGAGCGACCTTAGCAAAGACGGCATCCTGCAGTCGACCGGAGAGCCGATTTCCTTTCGCTTTGGGAGCTGCCTTGGCCACCCGCCGATCGAGCGAAAGGTGCGAATACGGCCGTGAGTCGGAGACGGCTTAGGGTTAGCATGGTTCCAACGCCACCGAGTGAGCGCTCAGATGGCCAGTTTTAGGGCAAAGGCAAGAGAATGTCTGGCGGCCGCGCGGACAGAAATGGACAGCGGTGATGCCGCCCGCCTGCCATATGCCGCCCTTCGCCTTCGGATGGCGCTGGAGGCGCTCATCTATGAGCGAGCGGATGCCTACCGCCCCTACATCGACCTCAGCGACAGCGACACTTGGCAGCCCTCAAAAATCATGGATGCACTGCTGTCGGCCGATCCCAATGCCGCCAAGGGCATCACTGTGGCGATGGGGCTCGAAGAAACCTACGGTGTTCCCCCCCCGGACGAGGACATGACGGTACTCGGCACCGAGCATGTTGTTAGCCTGGTCTCGATCGGAAAGCACTACAACGCCCTGGGTTCGTTCCTACATTTGCCCACCATCAAGCAACTGAGGGAAAAAGGAGATCCAAAGCCAACTTCAATCCGCAAGCATTGCGAGGCTGTGGCATCGGACGTCGAACAGGCGTTGTCATCAAGCGCGTCCGGCATCGTTGTGTTTGGTGCAGTCGATTTTAAGTGCCGGCGATGCGGCGAGCAGATTGAAAGAGCCGTGCCATTGGTGCCACATCGCTACGAGACCGCGTGCCCGAAGTGCAAGGCCGCTTATCGGTTGGACGGCGCGGCGGGGAGTCCTACCGCCGTTACGCCCGCCTATGCGTCG
>CAMLLF010000082.1 GCA_946480705.1 uncultured Lysobacteraceae bacterium
CTTGGATAACAATTCCAGACGCTATAGACATTCTGGCCCTGAAGCTCGTGATGCAGCTGAAAGCGCTTTCAGTAGAATAGGCTTACCCGCGACAGGGGTTTATAACGAAAAGAGTTTTCCAAATGGTCAGTGAGCGTCCGGAAATAGTGAAATTCTTCGAGCTTGCACTCAACGCGAAGCGTGCGGACGACGAGCTTCGCGCCGAATTTTCCAATGTTGAATATGAAGCAGTTCTTGACCATGTGCTAGCCAATCCGGAACTCCGCTCCGACTTAGTAGGTGCCTTTCTGAAAATTGCGTACGATCCTTCGCTAGGGCCAATCGACCTCGTTGAGTTCTGTATGCATTACCTGCGTTGGGAAGAGGTCGAACTGTCCTTTCTCAATAGGCTGGAAACAGAGCGTAGTGAGCGAGCTAGGTCCGCGCTGCGGCGTCTACTTGGATCATTTGATCAGAATTGGCCGGAAGCAGATCTGTACCGGAGGTTTCGAAAGGTCGAAGATGAGCCGCCAGCGAACTAGCCTTCCTATAGCATGGTCAAGGAAGAGCCAGGAAAGTCGTACGAGCGAGAACTCATCGCTACGCACAACACGTTCTGGCGTGACGTATCCAAGAAATGCAAGTCACTTGCGATCAAGGCCGGGATCGAAAAGTTTTCAGCGCTAGCGGTGCTCGATGCGGATGGCGCTGTCGTCGAATTCCTGACGATGCCGAAATCTCAGGAGCTGGGTTGTTACGTGGAGCAGATGACCGGGCGACACTATCCGCGGCCACCGTCTGCCCCGTTTTACGAGTTGATCACGGTGAGAACGAAGTAAAGAAGTCTGTGCCGCCAGCTGTGTCCGTGCGGAAAGACTAAGAGACGAAACGAGTGTAGAGCGAGAATTCATGTCAACTCGTTTTCACTCCTCTCCCCTCGTTGCACAAGCCGCCCATTCAGATCCCGCAGCTTCGCCATCTGCTGCACGAGCTGCGGCACCTGATCCAGCGCGACGATGAATTTCCACAGGTACGCAAAGATCGCGTAGATGTCGCCGGCGCGCGTGGCGTCGTTGTCGGCCAAGCGCGCGAGTGCGACGACGAACAGCAGGATCACGCTGATTTCCATCGCACCGTAGGCGCTCGCTTCAGCGTCGGACAGCCGTATGCGCCAGCCGCCGAGTGCGCGGAAGTGGCGCTCCACCGTGCTCGCACGGCCGCGGCGCAGTATGTCGATTTCGCGTTCGAGCCGGTCGTTGAGGCCGCGATTGAGCGCGAGCGATCGGCCTGCGAGCCAGCGGTTGACCGCCAGCAGCGGCAGTATGAGTGCGAGGCAGGCGAGGCCGATGTAGGTATCGAGCCAGAACAGCGCGCTCACCGACACGCTGAGCCCGATCACCGCGAACAGCACGGCAGGGACATCACGTTCGAGAAAGGTCACGTATTCGCGCGACAGTGCGGCGCGTGCGGCGATCAGCGAGGGATCCTGGCCTTCGTCGTGCGCGCGGCGCACGAAGCTCGTGGCGATGTCGGCATAGATGCGCGCGAACACGCGCGTGTCGAGCATTTTCGCGCTGACTTCGAGGATCAATGCGCCGAAATGGCAGGCGACGAGCCAGCCGATCGCCGCATAGCGCCGTTCGAGTACGCCGTTGATCGCGAGCGCGGTCGCGAACGGATAGAGCTGACCGGCGACGCTGCCGGCCATGGAAACCGCATAGGCCGCCGTGAGCCGGCCGAAATGGGCTTTGACGTAGGAGCCGATCAAAGGGGCAGTGAAGAATGAGGAGGAGTGAGAAAAGAGTAAAAAATGGCGACGCCGCTTCTTACTCGTTTCTCACGCTCTCCACTCTCGACTCGCTTTACTTGCGCCCCTTGTGCAGCGGCAGATCCGCAGCGGTCCAGGCGGCCGTGCCGCCGGCCAGCGTGTAGACATGCTTGAAGCCGGCCTTGACGAGGCGGCCCGCGGCGCCAGCCGAGGTCTGGCCGGTGCGGCAGATCACGGCGACGGGTTTGTCCTTCACCTTGCCGAGATCCTTGTGCTCCGGATCGAACTGCGCCATTGCGACGTTCTTCGCGGTCGGCACATGGCCCTTCTCGAAGTCGGCCGGTGCGGACACGTCGACGACGAGCGCGTTCTCGCCGTTGATGAGCCGCGTGAGTTCGGCCGGCGTCAGTTCCTTGTAGCCGCGGAACCAGCGCGTCGACTCGTTCGCAACGATCGCGATGACGACGCCGATGAACAGCATCGACAGGACCGGGTGATTGCCCATGAACTCGGGCAGGCGTTGCAGAAATTCGGACATGAGGGCCGGAGTGGGGGCGCAGAGGGGGCCGGATTATCGGCGAGGCGGACCCGCCGCGCCTAGCGTTCCGGCGTATGACCGCGCGGGAGCGCTGATCAGTCCTGGGCCGAGGTGATCGTCGGCAGGCCGGTCATCAGCCACCAGCGCTTCAGCTTTTCGTCCCAGCGCCAGGTCTGCCGGTCGATGACCGCGCGCTCGCTCTGGTTGTGATTGTTGATGATGCCGATCTCGGCCAGCACCTGGATCTCGGTCTTGCTGACCTGCACCGGCGACTGCGGGTGGTAGTAGCTGACGCGGACCTGGCGGTAGCGGTTCAGATCGATCGAGGAGATCGGCCGCGCTTCGCGTACGGCCGGATCGATGAACGCGATGGCCTGTTCGAAGCCGCCCCAGCGCAAGGTCGCGGCGTAGTCCAGCAGGACCTGGTCCATGGCCTTGTCTTTCTTGCTGCGGGCTTCGGCCGTGCCGACGACGAGACACAGCAGCAACAACGGTAGCAACAGCCAGCGACGCATCGGACGGCTCCGTCAGGGCAAACAGGCGCGATTGTGCAGCAAGCGGATCAAGGAATCAGCCTCGCGGCCGATCGCTGTGTTCAGGCCGCGCTCGACCGGGCTTCGCGGCGCAGCGCGACGAAGCGCGCTTCGAGCGTGGTGGCGGGTTTGCCGGACTCGTCGGCAACCGTCGCGATCACGCGGAGCCGGCCCTTGCCGCGCGCGCCGACCATCGCGAAGAACGCGTCCCAGCTCTCGCCGTCGGCCAGCCCGGATTGTGCGCGGATCTCGCCCCAGACCGGCGCGAGGTAGCGCAGCTGCGAGTCCTGCACGTAGACATCGCAGTCCTCGCCGGCGGCACGCAGCCGCAGCACGATCAGCGCCCAGCAGGACAAGGTCAGCAGACTGGCCAAACTCCCGCCGAAAGCGCAGCCTTTGTCGTTGATGTTCGGCGCGAGCGGCGCGAGCAGGGCGAGGCCATCGGGACCGTAGGCGGCGATCTGCAGCTGCATCGCCCGGGCCAGTGGAATGTCGGCGAGGATTTCGCGCTCCAGCGCGCGGATCGGGGCATCGGTCATGGACACAGCGACTGACAGGACGAACAGGGCGCGCACGGTGCCACGCGACGCCGGCGCGGGCAAGGCGCGCGGCGGCAAATTTGCAATGGTCGTCAGGTACGCAGCCGTACTGAAGGCGCCGCTGGCCGGTGCCAGCGTCATCAATACGCGCGCGGCCGGCAGCGGCGACGGATTCGCCCGGCTGCTGCGGCGGCACGGTGCGGATACCGTCGTCGCATTGCCGGGACAGCGGCTCGAAGCGGTCGAGGACGCGCGCGCGGCGCGCGCCGCGTTGCGCGCGGCAGCCCGCGGCGACGGACTCGTATTCGTGAGTCCGGCCGCCGTGCGTCACGCCTGGCGGCTGCTGCCGGACTGGCGGTTACCGCGGCGGCTGCGCGTCTGCGCCGTCGGCGATGCGACCGCGTCCGCGCTGCGTCGTCGCGGCGTCGTCGGGGTCGTGCGGCCGCAGGGCCGCCAGGACAGCGAAGGCCTGCTCGCCGAGGCGGCGCTGCGCGGCGTGCGCGGGCACGACTGGGCCATGATCGGTGCGGCCGGCGGACGCGACCTGCTGCCGGCCACGCTGCGCCGGCGCGGCGCGCGTGTCGCCGAGGTCGAGGTCTACCGGCGCGCGGTGCCGCGTTGGACGCGGCTGCACTACGCGCGTCTGGAAACCGCACCGCGGCCGCTCCTCGTCGTCGTCAGCAGCGCCCAGTCGCTTGCGCGCATTGCGACCGCGCTGCCGGCCGGGCTCGTACTGGCCCTGCGCGCCGGCGAACTCGTGGTCAGCAGCGAGCGGCTCGCCGCGCTGGCCCGCGAGCACGGGTTTACTCGTATACATGTTTCCGAATCCGCGCTCGCCGCCGACCTCGCCGAGGCCTGCGCGCGCGCGCTGGCGCGACACCGCTTGTAACCTTGCCGACATCGCGAGCGACGATCGTCGCCTGACCCGGGGACACGTTCTTCGGTACGATTGGCCTCATGGACATGGATACGCCCGATACCGCTGCGCCGGCGCCGTTCCCCGCGCCGGCCCCGCCGCCGGCCGCGCCTGCGCCGGTCCGCCGCTCGCCGCTGGCAGGCGGCATCACCCTGACATTGGCCGTCGCGGGCATCGCGATCGGCGCCGTCGCCTGGTGGCGCGCGGCCGCCGATGGCGCGGCGAGTTCCGCCGTCGCGACCGAGATCGCGCTCGCGCGGACCGACGTCGACGGCCTGCGCCGCGCTGTCGAACTCGAGCGGCGCGACCGCGAACAACTGCGCCAGCGCCTCGCCGATGCCGAGAACGTCAACAAGACCCTGCGTGAAGAAGTGCTCGGCGTGTCCGAGCGCGCACGCGTGCTCGAGGACGCGATCTCGAATCTCGCCGACAAGCGGCTGTCGGGCCACGACGCCATGCTGCTGAACGAAGCCGAGACGGTGCTGCTGCTCGCGCAGCAACGGTTCGAGCTGTTCAACGACGCGGCCGCTGCAGCGCGCGCCTACCGGCTCGCCGACAGCGCGCTCGCCTTACTGCAGGATCCCGCCTTCGCGACCGTGCGCGAAACGCTGGCGGTCGAACTGCGCGGCCTCGAACAGATGAACCAGCCGACCGAAGCGGCGGCGCTCGCGGAACTCGCCGCGCTGCGCACGCAGGTCGCGCGCCTGCCGCTCGCCGCGGCGCTGGATCGTCAGGCCGCCGGCAGCGACACCAAGCTCTGGCGCGTGCTCGGCCAGTTCGTGCGCATCACGCGGACCGGGCCCGGCGGCGGCGCGGTCGCCGACCCGGCGCTGCTGCGCAACTATGTCGGGCTCGAACTGCGTGCGGCCGAACTCGCGTTGCTCGAACGCAAGGAACCGGAGCTCGATGCCGCGCTCGATCGCGCGCAGGCGCAGATCAGGGACGGCTTCGCCGCGAACGACGCGGCCGTCGCGCAGGCGCTGGAGAGCATCCGCCGTCTGCGCACCATGACGACGCCGACCGCGCCGCCGCCGGCGCTCGGTGCAACTCTGAAGGAGCTGCGCAACCTGCGCGCGGCGCAGGGTTCGCAGACGCCGGCCCGCGCCGACGGGGCCGGCAGCTCATGAGGTACTGGCTCGCGGGTCTGCTGCTGGTCGCCGCGATGCTGGCGGCCGCGGTCGGGTATCACTGGCTGGCGAGCGATCCGGGCTACGTGCTCGTGCGGCTCGGCAACACGCACTACGAAACGACCTTCGTCGTCGCGGTCGTGCTGCTCGTCCTGCTCTGGGCGCTGGTCGGCGTGATCTGGCGCCTCGCGCGCTGGCCCGTGCGGCTGTGGTTCCGCCGCGTGCGCAAGAAGAGCCGCGAGCGCCTCGCGAACGGGCTCGTCGCGCTGGCCGAAGGCCGCTATCTGCGTGCGGAGAGGGAACTCGCACGCGCGACGCAGTACCGCGAACTGCGTGCGCCGGCGCTGCTCGCGACGGCGCGCGCCGCGCTCGCGCTCGGCGAAACCGCGCGTGCCGACGCAGCGCTCGACGAAGCGGCGGAAACCGCACCCGGCGCGGCGCTCGCGCTGCGCGCGCGCCTCAAGCGCGAACGCGGCGAACATGCCGACGCCTATCGCCTGCTCGCCGCCGAGGCGAACACGACGACGCTCGTGCCTGCGGCCTGGGTCGAATTCATCGAAGCGGCGCTCGCGACCGGCGAGGTCGCCGCCGCGACGAACGCGCTCGGACCGCTCGCGCGGGCCCAGGCGCTGTCGTCAGCCACGTTCGCCGCACTCGAAGCGCGCGTGCTCGCCGCTGCGCTGGCCGCGCAGCGCAGCGCCGACGGTCTCAACGCGCAGTGGGCCCAGCTCACGCGCGCGCAGCGCCGCGTGCCGGCGGCGCTGGCCGCCTATGCGCGACGCATCGCCGAACTCGGGCAGCCCTTGCCGGGCATGAGCGAGATCGAGGCCTACCTGCGCAAGGACTGGTCCGAACCGGTCGTCCAGGCCTATGCCGAACTCGCCGATGCCGATACCGGCGCACGGCTGCGCCAGGCCGAAGGCTGGCTCAAGCAGCACCCGAACAGCATCGTGCTGCTGACCGCGCTCGGCCGCCTCTGCGTCGCCGGCCGGCTCTGGGGCAAGGCGCGCGACTACCTCGAACGTGCGCTTGCGATCGGCGAAACTGCCTCGGCCTGGGAAGCGCTCGGCGATTGCCACGCCGGCGAAGGCAGCCACGCACTCGCCGAACACTGCTACCGCAACGCACTGCGCCTCGCGCGCAACGAAGCCAGCGAACCGCTGCCCGGCTCACTGCCGCGCCTTGGCCTCGACACGAAGGCCGCGGTGTTCGAGGAGCGCAGCGAGCATGGGGTGCCGCGGTTGCCGGGGTGATGCGAGAAAGGCGTGACGAGGCGCGAGAAAAGAGTTTGGGCCGGCCGCGTCACACGCGTTTCCCACTCCTCTTCACTCAACGTCCTTCCGCATCCACGCCGATCAGCCGCCCGTTCTGCAGCGTGAGTACGCGCAGCAGCCGCGAGCCGCCGAGGTCGTAGGTCCATTCCTCGGCGCGTACCGGCGTGTAGCGCTCGTTGCCGATGCCGTCGCGGCGCACGGTCGCGCGCCGCTGGTTGCGCCGCGCGGCGGGCTCGCCGCAGTACGCGACGATTTCGCCGGCGCTGGTGCCGGCCGGCAGCGAGTCGAGATTGCAGCTGTCGCCGATCGTCGTCACGCCATAGCCCAGGGTTTCCTCGCGCTGCAGCCGGCCGTTGAGGAACAGCAGCCGCACCATGAGCCGGCGCGGCCCGAAGTTGTAGTACCAGACGTCGTAGACGTCTTCGATCTGCGTCTCCAGCGGACCGTCGGCACCGCGCACGCTGACGCTGGTGAACTGGTCGACATAGAACGGCTCGCCGCAGCGTTCGCGCACGGCGAAGTCGCGGTCTCCGTCGTCGACGACGCGCGTGCCGCAGCGCAGGGCGTGGGCCGGCGCGATCGCGGCGCAGAGCAGGCAGAACAAGGCGAGTCGTTTCATAGTCCGTGGATTCCGGCGCGGTTGCGCAAGATTTCAGCGAGAACGTCGGGAGCGTAGTCGAAACTGTCGTAGTACAGCCGATCCTCGTCCAGCCCGGCCTCGACGAAACTGCGCCGGCCCGCATCGATCATCGCCGGCGGTCCGCTCATGTACACGTCGAAGCCCGACAGGTCGGGGTGGTCCTCGATCACCGCTTCGTGCACGAGACCGCTGCGCAGGCCGGCGCTGAAGGCCGGATCGGAGACCACGGGCACGTAGTGGAAGTTCGGCAACTGCCGTGTCCAGCGCAGCGGCAGTTCGGCCTGATAGAGGTCCTCGGCCCGGCGCGCGCCCCAGTACAGCTGCATGCGGCGTCGCGTACCCAGATGCTGGAAGTGTTCGATCAGCGCCTTGACCGGCGCGAAGCCCGTGCCGCCGGCGACGAACAGCATCGGCCGTTCCGAATCCTCGCGCGGGACGAACGTGCCGAGCGGACCTTCGATACGCAGCACCGCGCCGGGTTCGAGTCCGTCGAACACGAAGCCGGTGAAGCCGCCGCCGGCGACATGACGGATATGCAGTTCGATGGTCTCGTCGCCTTCGGGCGCATTCGCGATCGAGAACGCGCGGCGCTTGCCGTCGGACAGCAGCACGTCGAGATACTGCCCGGCCAGCCGGCGCAGCCGCTCGCCGCGCGGCGGTTGCAGCACCAGCCGCACGACGTCGGGCGCGAGCTTCTCCTTGCGCATAACCTTGAGTGCGAGCACGCGCCGCGGCATGTCGGCGACCGACGCGACCTCGCGCGCGAGCAGCGTGATGTCGCCGACCGGAACGGCCTGGCACAGCAGCACCTGATGACGCGCCTGTTCGCCGGCGCTCAGCGCGGCCGGCGGATTGCGCGGGTAGGCGACTTCGCCGGCGACCAGGCCGGCCTTGCAGCTGCCGCAGACGCCGGCGAGGCAGGAATAGGGCAGGGCGAGGCCGGCGCGCTGCGCGGCTTCGAGCACGCTTTCGCCGGACTCGACCTCGAAGCGCTTGCCGCTGGCCTGCAGGGTGACGGAATGACTCACGCAGCGATCCGCTGGAAAGACGCGCGATTGTCGCATGGGGCGTGGAGCGCAGAGAGTGGACGAAGCGAGTCATGAGGAGTGAGAAAAACGAGTCAGCGCCCGACTGCCGCGTCCACTCGCTTCTCACTCCTCCCACGCTTTCCTCCATCCACCTGGCGGTCCCCGCCCTTCCGGTGCAGGCCGCCAACCGGTCTAATCCCGCCTTGTCCTTGCGCGCGAGCCCGTCATGAGTCCCTGGAAGCAGCAGCCCGACCTCGACACGATGAACCGCTGGAACGAAGGCACGGCGGCGCAGTCGCTCGGCATCCGCTACACCGAACTCGGCGAGGATTATCTGCGCGGCACCATGCCGGTCGATGCACGCACGCGCCAGCCGTTCGGCCTGCTGCACGGCGGCGCGTCGGTGCTGCTCGCCGAGACGCTGGGCAGCCTCGCGGCGGTGCTCTGCCTCGATCCCGCGCGCGAGATCGCCGTGGGCCTGGACATCAACGCCAACCATCTGCGCGCCGTGCAGTCGGGCGAGGTCACCGGCACGGCGAGGCCGCTGCATATCGGCCGCACGACGCAGGTCTGGGACATCCGCATCGTCAATGAGAAGAACGATCTCTGCTGCATCGCGCGCCTGACCATGGCGGTCGTGCCGCGCCGCGACGCCGCGGCATGAGCGTCTCCGCGCCCTATGCCGACCTGACGCCGGAGCGCGTGCTCGCGGCGGTCGACTCGGTCGGACTGACCACCGACGGCCGCCTGCTCGCACTCAACAGCTACGAGAACCGCGTCTATCAGGTCGGCATCGAAGGCGATTCGCCGGTCGTCGCGAAGTTCTACCGGCCGGGCCGCTGGAGCGATGCGGCCATTGCCGAAGAGCACGCGTTCGCGGCGGAACTCGCCGCGGCCGAACTGCCGGTCGTCGCGCCGCTCGTGCGCGAGGGCCGCACGCTGCACAGCGACGGCGGCTATCGCTTCGCCGTCTACCCGCGCCGCGGCGGTCGCGCGCCGCAGCTCGAATCGGCCGAGCACCTGCAGTGGATGGGACGGCTGATCGCGCGTATCCACGCGGTCGGCGCGCGCAGCACGTTCGCCGCACGCGGCACGATAGACCTCGAGACGTTCCTGCGCGCACCGTCGGCGGCCGTGCTCGCTTCCCCGCTGCTGCCCGGCGGTATCGCGGCGCGCTACCGCAGCGCTACCGCCGCACTCCACGCACCCCTGCAGCAGCGCTTTGCGGCCTGCGACGCGCGGCGCCTGCGCCTGCACGGCGACTGTCATCCGGGCAACGTGCTCTGGACCGATCACGGTCCGCATTTCGTCGACCTCGACGACGCACGGCTCGGCCCGGCCGTGCAGGATCTCTGGATGCTCGCGCCGGACGCGCGCGCGCTGGACCTGCTGCTCGAAGGCTATGCGGAGTTCCGCGACTTCGACTACGCCGAGCTGTCGCTGATCGAACCGCTGCGCGTGCTGCGTCAGGTGCACTGGGCCGGCTGGATTGCGCAGCGCTGGCACGATCCTGCGTTTCCGCAGGGCTTTCCGTTCGCGGGCGAGGCGCGCTGGTGGGAGCAGCACGTGCAGGATCTCGTCGAAGCCGCAGACCGGCTGGCGGACTGAACGGCGTCGGCGATTTCATGTTGCGCCGCCGCGTCCGCCTGGAGCGCGCAAAGCGGCCATACAGGCGTTCGATTGCGGGCATTCACGGCGTTGATTGGCGCAGTGCAGCGCGCTTCGCTACCCT
>CAMLLF010000083.1 GCA_946480705.1 uncultured Lysobacteraceae bacterium
GGCACGCAGACGAGGCTGCGCGTGACGAAGCCGGTCTGCTCGTCGACGCGCTTGTAGACGCGCGGATCGCTGCTCGCGTCGGCGACGATGATGACGGCCTTGTCGGTCAGCGAGTGTCCGACGATGCCTTGGTCGCGGCGCAGGCGCAGGCCGCGCAGGTCGATCGGCCCGATGCAGAGCTTGCATTCGAGCTCGGCGGTTTCTTCGTCGAGCAGGAACAGCGACGCTGCTTCGGCTTCCATGTAGTCGGCGATGCGCTGCAGCGCGAACGGCAGCGTGCGCCGCAGATCGAGCGACACGGCCAGCGCCTCGGACAGTTCCGCCAGCAGCGCGAACGCACGGGCGTCGTCGCCGGTAGCGGCGCGAACGAGCAGGCCGGCCGTCGTCGCGCTCACGGCGGCGGCGGTTCCGGACGCGGCGGCTGCTCGCGCTGACCGCGCCGGCGGCGCAGGCCCAGCAGCGTGAACAACGGGCCCGACGCGACATAGAGCGCCGCGATCGAGAACAGCACGAGCGGCGGATCGATGTAGAGCGCGACGAAAATCAGCACGACCGTCGGAATCACGACGAAGGGTACGCGGTCCGACAGCGGCCAGGCCTTGAAGCTGAAATAGCGCACGCGGCTGACCATGAGCAGCCCGGCCGCGATTGCGAGGCCCGGCGCGACGCGCTGCACGAGTTCGTCGGAGCCCGCAAAACCGTTCGCGCTCATCATCCAGACGAAGGACATCACGAGTCCCGCGGCGGCAGGGCTGGCCAGTCCCTGGAAATAGCGTTTGTCGACGACGCCGACCTGCGTGTTGAAGCGCGCAAGGCGCAGCGCGGCGCAGGCGGCATAGATGAACGCCGCGGCGAAGCCGACCTTGCCCCAGAACGGGCCGAGCTGCTGCAGCGTCGACAGGCTCCACGCATACAGCACGAGTGCCGGCGCCACGCCGAAGCTGACCATGTCCGACAGCGAGTCGTACTGCACGCCGAACTCGCTCTGGGTATTCGTGAGGCGCGCGACGCGGCCGTCGAGACCGTCGAGGAGGCCCGCGACGAACACGGCCATCGCCGCATCCTCGGGCCGGCCGGCCAGCGCGACGACGATGGCGTAGAACCCGGCGAACATCGCGCCGGTCGTCAGCAGATTCGGAAGCAGATAGATGCCGCGGTGCGGCGGCTTGCGGCGCGGACTTTCGCTGGATTCCATGCCCAGGTCTCATTCGGGATTGCGAAAGCTTGCGGGATCGCCGCGCTGCCGCCAAGTCCTGGCGCCGCGGAATGCTGCGCCGCGTCGTACGCCGTCGATTGGCAGCGCCGCCAACGATTTGCGGAAATTTTCTGTAGCGCCGCACAGTACCACGGCGCAAGCGCTTGTATCGTGTGGGTAACAGTGCTATCCAATACGGCACGATCGACCCGCGCGGCCTCGCCGCGCGACCACGGAGCACCCTATGAAAGCCATCCAAGTCGCCTTCGGCCTGCTCGCAGCAGTTGCCGCGACTGCCGGCCATTCCGCAGACAAAGTATATAAGTGGAAGGACGCCAACGGCATCGTCCATTTCTCGGATGCGCCGCCGCCGAAGGGAACCGAATTCGACAACGTCAGGATCGTCAACCAGAGCGCGGCGATCACGCAGACCGAAGCCGCCGCGGCACCCGCCGCCGCCGATCCGAATGCGGCGAACAAGCCCGCCCAGCCCGACAACAGCTCGGCCGCACGCTGCGCGAACGCGCAGAAGCGCGTCGAACTGCTGGCGAGCTCGCTGCAGCTGCAGGTCCAGCGCGACGGCAAGACCGTCGACATGACCCCTGAGGAACGCTCGGCCGAACTGAACATCGCGCGGGCGACGGTCGACTCGCTCTGCCCGAAGGCGCAGCAGTAATCCGGCAATGGGGCGCGTGATCGGATGGTCGCTCGCCCTGCTCGCGGCCGCCGCGGCGGCCTGGTGGTATTTCGCACCCGAAACCTTGCCGACCGCGCTGCGTCATGCGGCCCCGGTCTCGCCGAACATGCAGACGACCGCGCCGACGCTCTACAAGTGGCGCGACGCGAGCGGCCGTCTCAACGTGACCGACGTGCCGCCGAAAGACCGGGCCTACGAAACGGTCCGCTACGACCCGAACACGAACGTCGTTCCGGCCTATCGTCGTCCGGGCACGCCCGATGACGCGGCCAACCGGCCGATACCGCCCGATCCTGCGAAGAAACAGCCTTAGTTGCCGCAACGCGGACGCCTCGGCGTCCGCGTTGCGGGCGGCTCAGTTTTCGAACAGCGCCAGCACTTCGTCGCGGCTGAGCTGACGGTTTTCGGTATCCCGGCGCGCGCGATATTCGAACGTGCCGGCGGCCACGCCGCGCTCGCTGACGACGACGCGATGCGGGATGCCGATGAGTTCCATGTCGGCGAACATGCCGCCCGGACGCAGCCCGCGATCGTCGAGCACGACCTCGACGCCGCGCGCCTGGAGCTCCGCATACAGCGCGTCGGCCGTCGCAGTCACCGTCGCGTCATTTCTCGGATTGAGCAGGCAGACGGCCGCGCGCCACGGCGCCATCGGCTCGGGCCAGATGATGCCGGCGGCGTCGAAGTTCTGCTCGATCGCCGCCGCGACGATGCGGCTGACGCCGATGCCGTAGCAGCCCATGGTCATCGGCCGGCTCTTGCCGTCCTGATCGACGACCGTGGCCTTCAGCGCTTCGGCGTACTTCGTGCCGAGCTGGAACACGTGACCGACCTCGATGCCGCGGCCGATGCGGATCTGGCCCTTGCCGTCGGGCGACCCGTCGCCGTCGACGACCTTGCGCAGGTCTTCCACGCGCGTGATGCGCGCGTCGCGCTCCCAGTTCGCGCCGCGGTAGTGCGTGCCGTCGGCATTGCCGCCGCAGACGAAGTCGGCCAGCACCGCGGCGCTGCGATCGACGATGACGGGAATCGACTCGGGCAGTCCGGCCGGGCCGATGAAGCCGGGCTTGCAGCCCAGCGCCTTGACGATCTCGGCTTCGTCGGCGAGCACCGATTCGCCGGGCAGTTCGGCGAGCTTGGACGCCTTGACCTCGTTGATCTCGTGATCGCCGCGCACGCAGAGCGCGACGAGTCCGTCGGCGCCGCGCACGAGTATCGTCTTGACGCAGTTCTGCGGCGTGACGCCGAGGAATGCGGAAACATCGTCGATGGTCTTCTGCGTCGGCGTGTCGACGCGTTCCAGCGTCGCGGCCGGCGCCGGACGTGCCTGCGCCGGTGCGAGCGCCTCGGCCATCTCGACGTTCGCCGCGTAGTCGGAGGCATCGCTGAACGCGATCGCGTCCTCGCCGGATTCGGCGAGCACGTGGAATTCATGCGTGACGCTGCCGCCGATCGCGCCGGCATCGGCCTGCACGGCGCGGAACCGCAGGCCCAGCCGCGTGAAGATGCGGCCGTAAGTCTCGTACATGTTCCAGTATTCGCGCTCCAGGCATTCGCTGCTCAGATGGAACGAATACGCGTCCTTCATGAGGAATTCGCGCGCGCGCATCACACCGAAGCGCGGCCGGATCTCATCGCGGAACTTGGTCTGGATCTGATAGAAATTCAGCGGCAGCTGCTTGTAGCTGTGGAGTTCCGCGCGCGCAAAGTCGGTGACGACTTCCTCGTGCGTCGGACCGAAGCAGTACTCGGCTTCCTTGCGGTCCTTGAGCTTCAGCAGCTGGCCGCCGAAGCGCTCCCAACGGCCGGTTTCTTCCCAGAGCTCGCGCGGCTGCACCGCCGGCATCAGCACTTCGATCGCGCCGGCGCGGTTCATTTCCTCGCGGACGACGGCCTCGACCTTGCGCAGCACGCGCAGGCCGAGCGGGGACCAGGTATAGAGGCCGGCCGCGAGCTTGCGGATCATGCCGGCGCGCAGCATCAGCTTGTGGCTGACGATTTCGGCGTCGGCGGGGACTTCCTTGACGGTGGCGAGATGAAACTTGCTCAGGCGCATGGCGACGGACGGAGGCGGAAAAGTCCGTGATTCTATGCGCTTCGGGCCTGGCGTGGTGACTCGGCGAGCGGCCCGGCACGTGCGGTGCCGGGCCGCGGGCGCCTGCGGATCACTTGTCTTTCTTGACGAGCCCGCGCAGCTTGTCGAACAGCGAACCCGACTTGACCTGGTCGACGACCTTCGTGAGCTTGCCGGCGAGCCCCTGCTGGCGCTCCATCTCGGCCAGTTCGTCGCGCTGGCGCTGCGCCATCTGCGACTCCCAGCGGCGCTTCATCTCTTCCTGCTGGACCTTGGTCCGCAGCTGCTTGCGGTAGTCGTCGGGCAGCGCTTCGCGGAACAGGTTGTTCGGCTCGCGCGCGATGTAGCGGCCGATCTCGTCGTACAGCGCCTCGTTGAACTGCTCGGCCGTGACGGTCTTGGTCTGCTGTCCGCCGATCTGGTCGAAATTGTTGAACTGCATGCGCACGACGCCGGAATCCGCATCGGCGGTGAAGAGCGCGGCGAGCGCGATGCGTCCTCGCGCCCGGACCGAGGCGGCGAGCACCTCGCCGTTGGCGTCCTTCTTCGTGATCGTCACGCCGCCGATATGGAAACGCTGGAACGTGCCGGCGACGGTCTTGACCTTGGTCGTGCCGAGGACTTCGACGACCGGGCATTCGTCCGTGACGATCGGGCACGGGAACGAGACGCGGATTTCCTTGGAAGCGGGCTGGCTCTGGATCTTCAGGTCGTATTCGTGCTCGACCTGCAGCACGAGGTCGCCGTAGCCGGCGATCGCGTAGCGAAACGATTTTTTGGGCTTGATGAAGCTCAGGTTCTGGGTGAGCTTGGAGAGGTATTCGTAGAGCGCCGTCATGCCCGGTTCGAGCTGCGTGCGATAGGCGGCCTCGCGCTCCTGTTTCGCGCGATCCTGGTCGTCGGCGCCCGCCTTGCGCCGCTGCGCTTCCTGTTCGAGATCGTCCAGCAGACCCACTGCTCACCCCTGAGACGTAAAGAATCCAGCCCCACCCTTCCCGCGACAACGCCCATAGTATCCCGGACCGGCCATTTAGGGCAGCGGGTATGCCGTGCCATGGGGTCCGCGCCAAGCGTCGGGCGCGGCTCGCATATTTTGCGCTACTAATCCGTTTTGGCACAAAATCGCGTTTCAGGGACCCACATACGACGAACGCGTCCTCTCCTGCCGTCCGGAGAGCGGGCGCGTTCGTCCCGACGAGACCGGCACAAGGATCGCCATGGCCATCGACCTGGATTCTCTGACCTCCCAGCAGCTGGCGGACCTGATCGCGCAGGCGAACCAGCGCCAGCAGGAAATGCAGCGCGAGCACGCCGCCGAAGTCCGCGCGCGCCTCGTCGCGATCGCGCGCAAGGAAGGCTTCACCATCGAAGAACTGTTCGGCCAGTTTCCGGCGCGCAAGCGCACGGTGAAGCCGAAATACCGCATCGCTCGGGCGCCGGGCGAGACCTGGAGCGGCCGCGGCAAGCAGCCGCGCTGGTTCAGCGCGGCGCTGTCGACCGGCCTGCTCGAAGAAGACCTGCTGATCCGCTGATCCGGTTCAGAGACTGCGCCGCGGCGGCACGAGCAGATCGCCGAACAGCAGTCCCGCCACCAGCGACACCAGGATCGTGATCAGCGAGAACGCCGTGTCCACGCCGAGGAACACATCGCGCTCGAACACGAACGACAGGCTCTTGAAGCCGACGCTGCCCGGCACGAGCAGAATGATGCCGGGCTCGCGGATCACGGCACCCGGACGCTGGTACCAGGTCGCGTAGAGATTGCTGACCGCGCCGACGCCGAGCCCGGCAATGAACACGCCGAATTCCGGGCCGAACTGCGCACCGCCGAGCCGCGTCAGCGCATAGCCGAACATGACCGATCCGACCACGATGAAGCCGTCGCGCGGTGCGCTGCGAAACAGCACGGCGAACGACAGCGCCCCCGCGCCGAGCCCCAGCCATTCGACCCAGAGCGGCACGGCCGGCAGCACTTCGCTCGGCGGCACCACGCCGATCACGCGACAGAGCTGGGTCGCGGCGACGGCACCGAACGTCAGCTTCAGCAACGTGGCGGTCGCGCCGGCCATGCGCGCGACGCCCGACACGAGATGCTGGCTCGACAGCTCGCGCACCGCGGTCGTCAGCGTCATGCCCGGCAGCAGCACGATGAGGCTCGCGAGCACGACCGCGTTGAGCGTCAGCGGCGCGACGTAGGCGCTGAACAGCGTCGCGATCGTCGTCACCAGCAGCGCCGACACGGCCTCGAAGCTGTTCGACAGCCGCGGCCGCCGCTCGGCGCCGAGCGCGAGCAGGCCGATCAGCCAGCCCAGCAGCGCGACGACGAGCAGGTCCATCCACGACGCGCGCAGCAACGTCGCGACGCTGGCCGAGGCCGTGCCGAAACTCAGCACGGTCAGCCAGCGCGTGCGCCGGCTCGGTGGACGGCCGAGTTCCAGCAACTGGCGGTAGCCGGCCTGCAGATCGAGGCTGCCGTCGATGACGCGGTCGGCGATCTCGTCGACGGTGCAAAGCCGGCGCAGATTGACCTGGCCGGGCGCGAGCCGGATCACCTGCGTGATGTCCGCGACCGCGTCGAGTTCGCGGCTCTGTTCGGCGAAGGACAGCACGATCGACGGCGGCGTCGACAGCACGTCGCAGACGAGCCCCAGCCGCGCGCTGACCTTGCCGATCGCCTCTTCCAGACGCGGCGCCGCCGTGCCGTATTCGTGCAGGCGCCGCGCGAGCGCGATGACGAAGCCGACGCGGTCCTTCAGCGACGCGGTTCGGTCGTTCATGCGGCGGCTCGGCGATAATCGACCGCTTGGTCGTAGAGGAAGGCGGGACGTAGGGACATGGGTCTGGGCGAAGCGCTGGCGATCTTGAGTGCATTGGCCTGGTCGGCCGGCGTGATTATCTACAAACGGCTCGGCGAAACGATCGCGCCGACGCGCCTGAACCTCATGAAAAATCTGATCGTGCTCGGCTTCCTGCTGCCGAGCCTCGCGCTGATCGGCGGCCCGCCGCCGCAACTGGGCGCCGCCGACCTCGCGATCACGCTGCTGTCGGGCATGATCGGCATCGCCCTCGCCGACAGCCTGTACCTGACCGCGCTGAACCGCCTCGGCGCCGCGCGCATGGGCATCCTCGGCAATTTCTACAGCCCGTTCGTGATCCTGCTGTCGTTCGTGTTCCTCGGCGAGCGGCTGCAGCCGCTGCAGATGGCCGGCTTCGTGCTCGTCACGAGCGGCGTGCTCGTCGTCGGCGGGCGCACCGCGACCGAACCGGCGCAGCGCCGCGAACTGCGCCGCGGCCTGCTGCTCGGCATCGGATCGATCGCGCTGATGGCGCTCGCGATCGTGCTGGTCAAGCGCGTGCTCGAGACCCAGCCGTTGATCTGGATGGTCGCGCTGCGCATGGCCGGCGGTGTCGGCGGGCTGTTGCTGCTGTTCGCGCTGCGCCGCGAAGCGCCGTGGCCGCGCGCCGAAGAACGCGCGCGCATCCGCTGGCCGGTGGTACTGCTCGGCGCGTTCGTCGGCCAGTACCTGTCAATGCTGTTCTGGCTCGGCGGATACAAATATACGAGCGCCTCGGTCGCGGCGATCCTCAACGAGACCACGTCGATCTTCATCGTGATCCTCGCCGCGATCTTCCTGCACGAAGCGCTGACCCGTCGCAAGCTGCTCGGCGTCGCGCTGACGATATCGGGCGTGGCCTGCATGCTGCTCGCCTGAGTCCGTCAGCCGATCTGCCGGAACGTCAGGTTGATTCGCGGCTCGACCACGCGCAACGCGCGCGGCAGGTCGTGCCGATAGTTGCGCTGGGTCGCGCCGGCCATGAGCAGCAGGCTGCCCGACGGCAGCGGCAGATCGAGCATCGACGCCGGATCGCGCTTGTGCCGCAGCCGGAAACGCCGCGTCGCGCCGAAGCTCAGCGATGCGATCGTCGGCTCGGGTCCGAGTTCGCGTTCGTCGTCGCTGTGCCAGCCCATGCTGTCGCGGCCGTCGCGGTAGAGATTGCAGAGCACGCTGTTGAACGGCTGCGCACAGAGCGTTTCGAGTTCGCTGCGCAGTCGGGAAAGTACCGGCGTCCACGGATGCGGCGCGAAGCGCGTGCCCGAATAGGTGTAGACCGCGCCCGCATCGCCGACCCAGCACGACAGCCGCGGCGACGCGACGCGCCGGCCGAAGATCTGCAGGTGGTGCTGCTCCCAGGCGATCTCCGCACGCAGTCGCGCGAACAGCGCGGCGGGATCGGCGAACAGACCGGTCGCAAAGTGCAGCGTCGCGCCCGGCAACGCCGGCAGCGGCTGCCACTGCGGCGCCGCGAGGAGCGTTCCGACCGGGCCCGCGGTCACGCGCCGGTGACGCCGCGCGCACGCAAGGCCGCGCGCGCGTCGGCGTCGACGCCGAGTTCAGCCAGCACCTCGTCGGAATGCTGGCCCAGCGCCGGCGGCGGCCGCGGCGCGAGCTGCGGGTGTGCGTCGCGCCGCAGCGGGTTCGCCACCTGCGGCAGCGGGCCCCAGCGGTCGTGGATCTGTTCGGCGCGCAGGCCGCGCGCGGCGACCTGCGAGTGCGCGAACACCTGGGCCAGATCGTTGACCGGCCCGGCCGGGACACCGGCTTCGTCGAAGCGCCGCAGCCAGTCCTGCGTCGCGTGCTGCGCAAGGCGTGCGGCGATCGCCGCGACCAGCGCATCGCGCGCGGCGACGCGACCCGCATTCGTCGCGAAGCGCGGATCGGCGGCGAGCGCGTCGAGCCCAACTGCGGCGCAGAAGCGGCGGAACTGATCGTCGTTGCCGACCGCGAGCATCAGATGGCCGTCGGCCGTCGCGAATGCCTGATACGGCGCGATGTTCGGATGCGCCGTGCCGTGGCGCGCCGGCGCCTCGCCGCCGACGAGGTAGTTCATGCTCTGGTTCGCGAGCCAGCCGACCTGGCAGTCGAACAGCGCGAGATCGAGCCGGCTGCCTCGGTCGGTACGCGCACGCTCGTGCAGCGCTGCGAGAATCGCCGTCGCCGCGTACATGCCGCACATGATGTCGCTGACGGCGATGCCGACCTTCATCGGCCCGCCGTCTTCCGCGCCGGTCAGCGACATGAGTCCGGCTTCGGCCTGGATCATCGCGTCATAGCCCGCGCGATGCGCGTTCGGCCCGTCCTGGCCGAACCCCGTGATCGAGCAATAGACGAGCCGCGGATTCAGCACCGACAGGCTCGTGTAGTCCAGCCCGTAGCGCGCAAGCGTGCCCGGCAGATAGTTTTCGACGAGCACGTCGCTGATCGCCGCGAGCCGCCGCACGACGTCCTGGCCTTCCGCCGTCGTGAAATCGAGCGCAAGCGATCGTTTGCCGCGATTGCAACAAAGGAAATATGCCGCAACTGTGTCACCGTCGGCCGCATCGAGGAACGGCGGCCCCCAGCGGCGCGTATCGTCGCCGCCCGCGGGCTTCTCGATCTTGACGACGTCGGCGCCGTAGTCGGCCAGCAGCTGCGTACACCACGGGCCGGCGAGGATGCGGGAGAGGTCGAGGACGCGGAGGCCGGAGAGCATGGCGAGGAAAGAGTCTCGATGAGTGAGAAATGAGTGAAGGCTGGGCGGGCTCCCGCCGGCGGTTACTCACTTCTCGTTCCTCATTTCTGACTCGGATATTCCGGCGCCGCATCCAGCGCCGCCGCGCAGACCTCGGCGAGTTCCAGCAGGCGCAGGTCCGAGCCCGGCGGGCCGACGAACTGCAGGCCGAGCGGCAGGCCTTCCTGCGTGCGACCCATCGGAATGCTGAGCGCCGGGCAGCCCGCGAGACTCGCGAAACTCGTGAACTGCGCCTGCTCGGCCGGTTCGGGTTCGTCCAGGCGCGCCGCGGCGCCGGGCGTCGTCGGCAGCACGAGCACATCGACCTCGGCGAATATGCGGCGCGCCTTGAGCACGGACGCATCGAGCATGCGGTCGGCGGCCACGTAATCGCTCGCGGATTTCGCCGCGGCGAAATCGAGCATGCCGCGGAACGCCGGCGACAGCGGATGCTGCGTGTCGGCGAGATCCTCGGCGAAGGTCTGGCGCATTTCCGCTTCCATCAGCAGCAGCCCGGCG
>CAMLLF010000084.1 GCA_946480705.1 uncultured Lysobacteraceae bacterium
CGATGCCGTAGCCGGCGAGCGCACCGACGATGCTGCCGATCGTGGCGAACGTCATGGTGCCGCTGGTCGCGCCGCGGTAGCGCGTCGCGTGGATGTAGTCGAATTCCATGTCGCTCTTCATCGCGAGCGCGAGCTTCGCGCCGAACAGCATGCCGCCGTGCATGACGGTCGCGAATACGGCGCGTTCGCCGGCGATGGCGGCGTCGATCTCGCGGCCCATGCGGGCGATCGCGGCGTCGAGCACCGGCAGGTCGTGGATCAGGTCGGCGGTGGCCAACGCGTCGGTCAGGCTGGGTCGGGTCATGGTTTCACTCGGGAATACGCCGCGCGCGTCTAGACGCTCGGCGAGGCGGGAACACCGAGCGCGGCGAGGCGCTCGATGAAGCGGGTACGTTGCGGATTGTCGAGAAGAGACTGCCACGACGATGCGACCATTCCGCGTAACGCGGCAATGCGCGCGGGCGGGCACGGCGCGCGGCCGCGCACGGCCGCGATCGATTCGGCGACGAGCGCGGGGCTGCAGACGAGCACGAGATCGCAGCCGGCCCCGAGGTGCGCGTCGATGCGGGCGGCGACGCCGCCCGCGGATTCGGCCGCGGCCATGCCGATGTCGTCGGAGAACACGACGCCGCGAAAGCCCATCTCGCCGCGCAGCACGTCCTCTATCCAGATCCGCGAATAGCCGGCCGGCACTGCGTCGACAGCCGGATACGTCACGTGCGCGAGCATCACGGCCTCGGCCCCGGCCGCAAAGCCGTCGGCGAACGTCGCGAGATCGGTCGCGCGCAGTTCGTCGAACGAACGCGGATCGGTCGCCGCGTCGAAATGCGTGTCTTCGAGCACCGAGCCGTGCCCCGGAAAATGCTTGAGCGTCGCGGCCATGCCGCCCAGATGCATGCCGCGCAGATAGGCCTCGCCGAGTTCGGAGACCACGCGCGGATCGGCATGGAACGCGCGCTCGCCGATCGCGCGGTTGCCGCGCTTGAGATCGACGACGGGCGCGAAGCTGATGTCGATGTCGAGCGCACGCATCTCGCTGGCCATGACCCAGGCGTGCTCCTCGGCGAGCGCGATCGCACGCGCCGGTTCGGCGTCATGGATCTCGCCGAGCCGGGCCAGCGCCGGCAGCCGCGTGAAGCCGTCGCGGAAGCGCTGCACCGGACCGCCTTCCTGGTCGACGCAGAGCAGGAATTCGTCGGCGCGCACGGCGCGGATGGCGTCGATGAGCGCGGCGACCTGCTCGCGCGAGGCGAAGTTGCGGCTGAACAGGATCACGCCGCTGACTTCCGGCGCGGCGATCCAGTCGCGTTCGTGCGCGGCGAGTTCCTTGCCGGCGATTCCTATGACGAGCATCAGTCCAGTCCCTCGCGCTCGGCCGCAGCCCAGACCGAGTACGGATGAGCAATCAGGTTGAGGTTGTAGTAGCGCGGCAGATGGCTGACTTCGAGGCCGAGCCAGTCGGGCCGCTCGAACGCCTCGTCGACCGCGTCGAGTTCGAGTTCGGCGACGACGAGACCGTCGTTCGTGCCGAAGAATTCGTCGATCTCGAACTCGCGCCCCGCATGCGCGACATAGTGGCGGATCTTCTCGACGACGCCGTCGCAGAGCTTGGCGAGCATCGCCTCGGCATCCGCGAGCGGCACTTCGTATTCGTATTCCTGGCGCACCGGCCCCAGCGTGGAGGACTTGATGTTGAGCCAGGCCTGCTCGCCGCCGATCCGCACGCGCACCGAGCTGCGCGCCGCGCCGCTCGTGACCGCGGCCGCGCTGACGAGATAGCCCTGCACGAGCCGCTGCGAGCGCGACACCTGCGCACGCCACGCGTCGGAAGCGAGCAGAAACTTGCGTTCGATTTCTACGCCCATGCCTATGCCTCCGTTCGCGCAGGCGCTCGCGTCGCGGCGGCCTGCGCGTCGTTCATCGTTCGAACAGCGCGATCGATTCCACGTGCGCCGTGTGCGGGAACATGTCCATCACGCCGGCGGCCCTGAGCTTGAAGCCATGCTTGTCCACGAGTATGCCGGCGTCGCGCGCGAGCGAGGCAGGATGGCACGACACGTAGACGATGCGGTCGGTGTCTTTTTTCGGCAGGTAGTCGAACACCGCCTGCGCGCCCGAGCGCGGCGGATCGAGCAGGATCTTGTCGTAGCGCTGCCGCGCCCAGGGCGTGTCGCGCTGGTCGTCGAGCAGGTTCGCGACGTGGTATTCGACGTTGGCGATGCCGTTGCGCGCCGCGTTCTGTTTCGCGCGCTCGACGAGACCGTGTTCGCCTTCGACGCCGACGACGTGCGCGCTGCGGCGCGCGAGCGGAAACGTGAAGTTGCCCAGGCCGCAGAACAGGTCGAGTACGCGGTCGCCGGGCTGCGGGTCGAGCAGCGCCAGCGCGTGCGCGATCATCGCTTCGTTCATCGCCGAATTGACCTGGATGAAATCGAGCGGCCGGAATTCGAGTTCGACGTCGGCGCTGTCGATGCGGAATGCGAGCCGCGGTGCTTCGGGCCACAGCGGATGCACGCTGTCGTTGCCGCCGGGCTGCAGGTAGATCGCGAGATCGTGCGTCCGGCCGAACGCGATCAGCGCGGCGCGATCGGCGTCGGTCAGCGGCTGCAGGTGACGGAAGATCAGCGCGGTCGTGTCGTCGCCCGCGGCGATCTCGATCTGCGGAATCTCGCGCACGCCGCTCAGCGTGCCGACGAGCGCGGCAAGCGCCTCGATGCGTTCACCGACCGCGGGCGCAAGGACTTCGCAGCGCGTGAGGTCGGCGACGTAGCGGCCGTTGTCCTCGCGGAATCCGACGAGCGCCTTGCCTTTCTTGTCGACGAACTTGACCGAGAGACGCCCCTTGCGCCGATAGCCCCAGACTGCCGAGGTCAGCGGCGCGAGCCAGCGCTTGGGCTCGACGTGGCCGATGCGTTCGAAGTTCTCGGCGAGCACGCGCTGTTTCGCGGCGATCTGCGCCTCGGGTGCGAGGTGCTGCAGCGCGCAGCCGCCGCAGACGCCGAAATGCGGACAGCGCGGATCGACACGGTCGGGCGAAGCGCTCAGCACCTGCTCGACCTGCGCGTCGTCGTAATGGCGGTGACGCTGCACGAGGCGGGCGAGCACTTTTTCGCCGGCCAGCGCGCCGCGCACGAAGACGGCCTTGCCGTCGTGCCGTGCGACGCCGCGGCCGTCGTGCGAAAGACCGGTGATGTCGAGTTCGAGCGTGATCGGGGCTTTCATGACGACGGCGCCCGGGATGCGGGCATCCCGGGCGCCTGTACTCCGGAGTGATCGAGAATCTGGCGGACGCGTCAGCGCTGTTTCCAGGCGCCCGCGGCGTCCTGATGATACCAGCCGGGGCGCGCCTGCTGGATCCACTGCGCCGCGAACGTGCTCTGGATCTGCGCTTCCCATTCCGGATGGCCGTTCGCCCGCGCGATTTCGGCGTAGACCGCCTTGCGGTCGCGATTCTCGTCGGCGACGGCCTGGTTCAGCGACGCGCGCTCGGCCAGCGGCACGGCCGAGGCGTCGCGCACCGCGACGAGGCCGTCGCGCGTCAGGCCGATGCTGCCGGCCGCGAGCGCCTTCGTCAGCACGCTGTCGAAGCGCTGCTTCATGCGCGCCTGGATGTCGCGCACGGCCGCGGTCTGGATGTTGAGGTCGGGTTCGGCCGCATGCGCCGCGCCGATGAAGAAATCGAGCAGGCCGGCCTGCGGCGGACGCTGCGGCGGCGGCGGATCCTTGGCTTCGCCCGCGGCCTCGCCGATCACGTTGCCGATGAACTGCTCGGCGGCCTTCTCCGCGGCGGCGGCCGGGAAATACACGTTGATCGTGACGCAGGCCGACAACAGCACCAGCGACAGGCTCAGCAGCATCGTTCGGACAGCGCGCATGAGGAACTCCCGGATCAGTGGATGACAGGTTTGGTGCCGCTCGCGGCGGCGCGGAGACGGTCGACGAGCACGGCCCAGTCGACCTGCGACTGGTGGCCGACGATCTGGATTCGCGGCAGGCCGCGGCCTTCGACCAGAGTGTATCTGGCGCCGTCGGCGTCGAGCCCGCGCATGTGGCAGACCGCATTCTGGAGCCGGCAGCCGATGCCCAGGCGCGCATAGCCGAAGGTGTCGAACAGCTTGAGCATGCTCGCCTGCAGGCCGGCCGCGATACCTCCGCCGCCGACCGAGGAGATCGTGTTGACCGCGCGCTGGCTGATGCGGCCGCCCTCGAGCGCCTGCAGGTGCGCGTCGAACGCGACCGGCTGCCAGTCGACGAGACGCAGCGCGCGCACGTAGCCCGACAGGCGGCCGGTGATGCCGCCGATGTCGAAGGTGCCGGTCAGAAGACTCAGGTCGAGCCCGGCGAACGCGACGTCGGCCGACAGCGACGGCGATACGCCGAACGGACGCTCCAGCGCGAGGCCGGTCACGTTCAGGGTTCCGTCGAACACGTTGAGCATGAGTCCGCCGGCCATGTCGAGCCGCTCGCCCGCATAGCGCAATTCGGGCACCGCGCCGCCGAGCTTGCCGCCGAAGCGCGGCCAGCCGAGCGCCTGGCTCAGCGCCGCGAGATCGACGTCGTGCACGGCGAGCCCGGCCTGCAGCCGCTCGCCGCTGCGCGCCGCCGGATGCACGCTGAGGCGCTGCAGATTCAGGCGCCCGCCGAGCAGCGGAATCTCGGCGGACTCGGCGAGGCTCAATGCGCCGTCGCGACTGTGCCAGCGCAGGCGCGCCGCGCCGAGCGGCAGCGAGTAGAGCGTCGCCGACTTCCAGCGCAGCTCGGTCGCTGCGACAGCGCCGTCGCGACGCCAGTCGAGCGAGCCGTCGAGGCCGTCGATCCCGACGCCGCGCGCGGGCTCGACGAGATCGACGCCGTTCAGTACGACACTGCCGCCATGCGGCCCCTGCGCGTCGAAGCGCGCGCGCGCCGTGATGCGGCCGCGGCTCTGCAATGCGCTCCAGCCGGCCGTGCCGAGCACGCTCGCGAGATAGCGCTGCTGCGCAGCCGGCAGTTCGGCGCTCAGCGTTTCGACGTCGAACGCACGCAGCGTCCAGCCGGCGGCGCAACGGGTCGTGCTGCGTGCTGCCACGAGCGCGGAAGCGGCGAGCGTCAGCACGCCGGGATCGTCGTAGACGATGTCGCGCAAGCGCCAGGCGTCGCGCTCGGGCGCGAGGGCGAATTCGAGCCGCGTGCCGTGGTCGGCGAACGCGACATGGAACGGACCGGCCAGCACTTCGCCGCTGCCGATTTGCCCGCGATGGTGCAGCTGCCACGGCGTACCGCTGCGCAGATCGAGCTTGCCGGCAAGGCTGACGTGTGCCGCGGCCGTGCTGCCGTCGGCCGTGTCGAAGCCGAAATCGCGCAGGCTGTAGTCGATCTCGGTCGATGCCGCGGCGCGCGACGGCAGATCGGCATCGAGCGCGAGTTGCCCGTCGATGCGCGTCAGCGCGGGCCAGGACTTGCGCAGGAGATCCGACAGCCAGTTCAGCGGCAGCTGGCGCAGGCGCACCTGCCAGCGCGCGTCGTCGCCGTCGCCGTGACGGCCCAGACTGAGCCTCGCCGGCGCGCGGTTGATTTCGAGTTCGAGGCGGCCCTGTTCGAGCTGTGCGACGAAGCCCGCTTCGAGCGGCGTCGCGTCGGCGGCCGTGCGCAGTTGCGCCTGTCCTGCGCAGCGCCAGGCCGCGGCGTCGGGTTCGAGCGGACAGTGCGCCTTGAGCGCGTGCAGGTGCAGTCCTGCGTCGGGCCAGTCCAGCTGCGCCGCATCGAGGCGCAGGTCCTGACCGCCGTCCGCATTCGGCAATAATTCTACTTTTAACTTTGTTACGACCAGGCCGCCGGTCGTCAGCGTATCGACGGCGGCGCGCGCGCCGGCGGCGCGGGCCTGGGCGCCGGCGGCAAGAGCAAGCACAATGCAGAAGACGCGAAACACGTAGCGCATGCGCGGCGACCCGGAAAGAGGCGCCGATTGTGGCCAGCACTGCCTGAATGGGGAAGAGGCGTGGAGCTCCTGATCGCCGACGACAACGCGCTGAGCCTGCGCTTTCTCGCCGATGCTGCGGCGCTGCTCGGCCATCGCTGCGAGACTGCCGAGGACGGCGAAGCGGCGCTGGCGCTCGCGCGCCGCCGCTGCTACGACCTGCTGCTGCTCGATGTGCATATGCCGCATCTCGACGGTCCGGCAGCGCTCGCATGTTTGCGCGCCGACGCGACCGCAGCTTCGCAGCGCAGTCCGGCACTGGCGACCACGGCCGATGCCGATCCGGCCGTCGCGCGCGAACTGCACACGCTCGGCTTCGCCGGCGTGCTGCACAAGCCGGTCGACCTCGACGGCCTGCGCGCCGCGCTGCAGCTCGGCAACGGCGGGCATACCGGCGTCGCCGAGGCGGCACCTTCCTACGCGGAGGCGCCGCTGCTCGACGACGCGGCCGCCTGCCGGAGCCTGGGCAGTCAAGAGACCGTCATCGCGTTGCGCGGCCTGTTTGCGCAGGAACTCGACGCGCTGCCCGGCGAACTCGATGCGTTGCTGGCGAAGAAGGACGGCGTCGGCCTGCGCGAACGCCTGCACCGGCTCTGCGCCTCGGCCGGATTCTGCGGCGCGCCGCGGCTCGAACAGACCTGCCGGCGTCTTCGCACGCGCGTGCTGGCGGACGTGACATTCACGGCCGAGGATCTGACGCAGCTGCACGACGTCGCGGCAGCGACGCGCCGCGCGCTGGACGGCGTCTAGTTCGTAGTCGGCACGCCGGCGAGCAATGCCCACGATCGCAGGCTCGCGCCGCCGAGCTGATGCGTGATCAGCGCGCGCATGAGCCGGCGCAGGCATTGCAGATCCGCCGCATCGGGCATGCGGTCCTCGGCCAGCGCGAGCAGCGCGCTGCCGCGCAGACGCAGCACGTTGGGCTGCTGCGCATACGGCACGAGGCCATGTTCGGGAATGTAGATGTAGTCGGCGTCGGCTTCGATCTCCGCGCCGCTGTCGGCTTCCGCCTCGAGCACGAGGCCGTAGCCGGTTTCGGCGAGCAGGTCGCGCTCGAAGCGCCGCAAGGTCCAGGCGCGGGCCGGCGATGCGGCGAGGCGCTGCAGCGTGTCCTCGTAGGCGTCGAACAGATCGGGCACCGCGTCGTGTCGCGGCAGCAGGCGCATGACGAGTTCGTTGACGTAGATCGCGCAGACCAGCGCGTCGCCGGCGATGGCCGGCGGCTGGCCGCGCGCGTCGATCCCGGTCAGCAGCGCGAGATCGCCCTGCCCGCTCCAGCCCAGCGACAACGGCACCAGCGGCTGGAGCAGCGCGCGCGGCTGGCGCGGGCGTTCCTTGCGCACGCCGCGCGCGACGAGGCCGATGCGGCCGTGATCGCGGCTCCAGCCTTCGAGCAGCAGGCTCGTTTCGCGATAGGGCCGCGCATGCAGGATCCAGCCGTGCTGCCCGTCGACGCGCATGGCGTCCTGCGTCAGCCTTCGTAGCCGAAGCGCTTGATCGCGGCTTCGTCGTCGGACCAGTTCTCGCGTACGCGCACCCAGAGCTTCAGGAAGACGCGCCGTTCGAACAACCGCTCCATCGCGAGCCGCGCCGACGTGCCGACCTCCTTGAGCCGCGCGCCGCTTGCGCCGATCACGATCGCCTTCTGCCCGGCGCGCTCGACCCAGATCACTGCGCCGATCTCGGCGACGCCGTCTTCGCGCTCGCCGAACTGTTCGATCTCGACGGTGCACGAATACGGCAGTTCCTGGCCGAGCTGCCGCATGAGCTGCTCGCGCACCAGCTCGGCCGCGAGGAAGCGCTCGCTGCGATCGGTGATTTCGTCTTCGCCGTAGACCGGCGGCGCCAGCGGCAGGCGCGCGACGATTTCCCGCTCGAGTTCCTTGAGGCCGTCGGCACGCCGTGCGGACACCAGCAGCACGGCTTCGTAGCGTCGCTCGCGCGTGACCTCGGCGATGAACGGCAGCAGCGCCTCGCGATTCTTCACCGCGTCGATCTTGTTGATCGCGAGCAGCACGGGCTTGCCGGCCGCGGCGAGCGCCTGCCACACGCGTTCGTCTTCGTCGTTCCAGCGGCCGGCCTCGATCACGTGCACGAGCACGTCGACCTCGTCGATCGCGCCGCGCGCGGCGCGATTGAGCTGGCGATTGATCGCACGCTTCGCATTCGCGTGCATGCCCGGCGTGTCGACGAACAGGATCTGCGCGTTCGGGCGCGTCGCGATGCCGAGTATCCGATGCCGCGTGGTCTGCGGCTTCGGACTCACGATGCTGACGCGGAAACCGACGAGCGAATTCTGCAGCGTCGACTTGCCGACGTTGGGCCGCCCGAGCAGCGCGACGAGGCCGCAGCGGTGGTCTGCGGCAGGAGCGGGAGTGTCAGCGTTCATTCGCGAGCGTTTCCTTGATCTGTTCCAGCGCCGATGCAGCGGCGATCTGTTCGGCGGCGCGCCGGTTCGATGCGCGGCCTTCGACGCGCAACGGCGGACGTTCGAGCTGGCAGGCAACGTCGAACATCTTGGCGTGATCGTCGCCGCTGCTCGCGACGAGTTCGTAGGTCGGCAGCGGCAGTCCGCGCGCCTGCAGCAGTTCCTGCAGTCGCGTCTTGGCATCCTTCTCCGGCGCGCGCAGTTGCGCCGCGCGATCGGCGAACAGCGTGCGCACGCAGGCGCGGCACGCCTCCCAGCCGGCATCGAGATAGACCGCCGCGACGAGCGCCTCGAACGCGTCGGCGAGTATCGATTCGCGGCGATGGCCGCCGCTCTTGAGTTCGCCCGGACCGAGCCGCAGCAGGTCGCCGAGCGCGAGCGAACGGGCGACGTCGGCAAGCGCCGCGCCGCTGACGAGCTGCGCGCGCATGCGCGTGAGATCGCCTTCGTCGGCGCGCCCGTGCGATTCGAACAGCAGCTCGGCCACGAGCATGCCGACCAGCGAATCGCCGAGGAATTCGAGTCGCTCGTTGTTCGGTTTGCCGGCGCTGCGATGGGTCAGCGCCTGCTCGTACAGGGCCGGATTGCGGAATTCGTGCGGAAAGCGAAGTTTTGCCAAGCGTCCGGCCGTTGCGATGAAGAAATCGCGGCGCGCCGTCCCGGCGGCCGCGATGAAAAGCCGGAAGCGGCCGCGTCAGTCGACGGCGGCGCCGGTACCGGTCAGGTCGAGGGTCTTGTCGAAGCTGACGAGCAGGTCGACGTTGTAGATGAAGTCGATGCGCTTGTCGTAGAACACGCGCAGGCTCGCGGCGCCGCTGCGCTTGTTGAGCTGGATGTTCTGCGGCGGCACGGTCGCGTCGTCGACGTACTGGATGCTGAACTTCGTATTGAGCATCTGGCGGATCTCGCCGACGTCCTTGCTGGTGATGCCCGGCTCGGTCAGAAGCTGGTTCATCGACTTCACGACGCCCATGTATTCGGTATAGACGGGGACGAGCTTCATGGCCGCATAGGCGAAGAAGCCGCCGATGATGAGCACGACGACGAACCCGATGAACGTGATACCGCGCTGCGACTGCTTCATGACCCCGTCCTCTCCTACTTGATCAAGGTGCCCAGACGACCGAATTCGATGATGCCGTTGTCGAGCCCGCGCCAGCTCATCCAGATCACGAAAGCCTTGCCGACGAGATTTTCCTCGGGCACGTAACCCCAGATGCGGCTGTCGGAGCTGCGATCGCGGTTGTCTCCCATGACGAAATAATGCCCGGCGGGAACCTGTACCGTAAAGTCCGGCCCGACCTGGCTTCCGGGCACCGTGATGATCTGGTGGCGAACCGTACCCAATTGTTCGATAAACGATTCTGCACCGCCGTGCACCAGTTCGCGCGATTCCGTATCGGTACCGGCATACGGCGTTCCGCCGTCCTGGATCATTTCCTCGCCGTTGATATAGAGCTTCTTGTTGCGATACGTGACCTGATCGCCGGGCTTGCCGATGACGCGCTTGA
>CAMLLF010000085.1 GCA_946480705.1 uncultured Lysobacteraceae bacterium
CGAGATCGTGGCGACGGCCGAGAGCGGCACCTGCACGCCGCCCGTGCCGACGAAAATGTTTTTGTTGTAGTTGGCCATCCCCATGATCTCGCGCTCGTAGCTGCGAACCTCCTCCACCAGCCGGCGCAGACCGTCGCAGAGCGACTCGACCTGCTTCGCGAGTACCACGAGGAGGTGAACGGCGAGCCGTTCACCGGCGTCATCGTGGGCGCGCGCGCCGACGAGGAGGCGCGTGATGCCGACGAGCCCGGCGCCGGCGAGGCGCTCCATCATCGGCGCGACTCCAGCTGCTGCGCGATCGCGCGCAGGCGCGCGACGCACGTCAGCGCTGACCCCGCGGCGATGACGGCGGCTGCGGCGGGCAGCGCGTAGTACGTCTGCAGCGTCCAGACCTCGATCGGCGCGAGGACGCAGGCGAGCACCATGAGCCACATGCGGTGCGGCTTGGCCATCGGGCCGCGGAAATCCTGGACGAGCCCCAGCGCGCCGCCGAGCGTGCGGATGTAGGCGGTCAGTGCCGCGAGCAGCGCGCCGAGCCAGCCGAGCCAGGGGATTCCGGCCGCGTAGCCGAGCGCGACGATGAATGCGCTGTCGGCGAGCCGGTCGGGCACTTCGTTGTAGAGCGCGCCGGTCGGCGTCTGCCGGCCGCCTTCGACGGCGACCATGCCGTCGAACAGATTGCAGAGCAGCCGCAGCACGATGGCGACGGCGCAGAGCCAGGCATTCCAGGGCGAGGGCCATTGCAGCAGCGCCCAGGCGCCGGCGGCGGCAAAGGCGATGCTGACGACCGAGATCGCATTTGGCGACACGCCGCTTTTCACGAGCGCGGCGGCGAATTTCCGGATCAGCGTGTTGCTGCGCGCCGCGATCGGTCGGCGGTTGGCGACGGCGGGTTCGGCGTCGGACATGAAAGCTCGCGATGGCGGGGTCGGCAGTGGAATAGCCGCTGCGTACGGCGACGTCAAGCCGGTGCCGCGTTCAGGCCGCGTCGGCGAGCGCGATTCCGCCGGCGATCAGTCCGTCGAAGTAGTCGCGCGTGAGGTCGAGCTGCGCGTGCGCGGTTTCGGCACGATTGACGACGGCGCGGAACGCGGCGTTTTCGGGCCGGTCCTTCGCATACCAGCCCAGGTGCTTGCGCGCGATGCGCACGCCCTGGGTTTCGCCGTAGAACGCGTGCAGCGCCTGCAGATGCCCGATGAGGATGTCGCGGACTTCGACCAGCGTCGGCGGCGCGAGCGTCGTGCCGTGCGCGAGGAAATGCGCGATCTCGCGGAAGATCCAGGGCCGGCCTTGAGCGGCGCGGCCGACGAGCAGGCCGTCGGCGCCGGTCTGTGCGAGCACGGCGCTTGCTTTCTGCGGCGAATCGATATCGCCGTTGGCGAGCACCGGAATGCGCACGGCCTGCTTGATCGCCGCGATCGTGTCGTACTCGGCGTCGCCTTCGTAGAGGTCGGCGCGGGTGCGGCCGTGCACCGCGAGCGCGGCGATGCCGGCATCCTCCGCGATGCGCGCGATCGTCACGCCGTTGCGGTTGTCGCGGTTCCAGCCGGTGCGGATCTTCAGCGTGACCGGTACGTCGACCGCGGCGACGACCGCCTGCACGATGCGCGCGACCAGCGGTTCGTCCTGCAGCAAGGCGGAGCCGGCGTAGACGTTGCAGACCTTCTTCGCCGGGCAGCCCATGTTGATATCGATGATCTGCGCGCCGTGGGCGACGTTGTAGCGCGCGGCCTCGGCAAGCATGGCCGGGTCGTAGCCGGCGATCTGCACGCTGACCGGCGCGGGCTCGCCGACGTGATCCATGCGCGAGAGCGACTTGCGCGTCTGCCACAGGCGCGGATCGCTCGTCGTCATTTCCGATACCGCGAGTCCGGCGCCGAGCCGCTTGCAGAGCTGGCGGAACGGCTTGTCGGTCACGCCGGCCATGGGCGCGAGGATCAACGGCGGGGAAATGGTGTGCGGGCCGATCTGCATGGGCGCGGATTGTACGGATGCCGGGGCGTGAAAGCGCGCGGGCGCAGGTCCGGTCTGGAGGCGGGTTGGGAGAAACGAGTGAAGAGGAGTGAGAAACGAGCCGGGGCAGCGCGCCACTCGTTTCTCACTCCTCTTCACTCACCACTCGCTGTTCCGAGGATCCACATGAAACGATGGCTATGGTTGGCAGTGCTCGCATGGCCCGGTCTCGCGCCGGCGCAGGAAACACCCGAGGCGGCCGCCGACGCGCTCTGGCGCGCGTTGTCGCACGGCCCGAACGCCGGAGCGGACCGCGAAGCGCTGCAGGCGCTGTTCGCGCCGGGCGCCCAGGTGTACGGGCTGAGCGAACGCGAGGGCCGCCGCGTACTGCGCCAGCGCAGCGCGGCGGAATTCGTCGAGGCGCAGGCGAAGCCGGGCGCCGGCGCGTTCCATGAGCGCGAAGTCCATCGTGAAGTGCGTCGCTACGCCGATTTCGCCGAAGTGTTCGCGACCGTCGAATCGCGAACCGACGCGGGCGCGGACAAGGCGGATTTCACCGGCATCAACAGCCTGCATCTCGTCGAGCAGGACGGCCGCTGGCGCATCCTTTCGCTGTATTACGCGCTCGAGCGTCCCGGACAGCCGCTACCGGCGGCATGGCGCGGCAGACCGTCCGGCAAGGCGTCGCCTACGCCACCACGCGAGTAGCGGCAGATCGCCGCACTCACTGGTTTCTCACTTCTCTCCACGCTTCACTTTCTAGATGCCGAAGCGCTGCAGCACCGCCGCGCGCGTCGGCATCGCGACGGCCGCGCCGGCTGTTTCCGTGCTGAGCGCGGCGACGCGGCCGGCATGGACGACTGCCTCGCGCAGCGCGCGTCCGGGCCGTTGCGCGAGTTCGGCCGCGAGCGCACCGTTGAACGCATCGCCGGCGCCGGTCGTGTCGCGCACCTGTACGCGCTCGGCGGCAACCCGGTAGCCCGGCGACGCGTCGTGCCAGCGCGCCGGATCGGCGTGCGAAACGAAGCAGCCGCGCGCGCCCAGCGTGACGATGACACTGAGCGCGCCGAGCCGGCGGCACAGCGCGTGGAGTTCGTCGTCGCGGCAGTCGGCAATCGCCTCGGCGCGCAGCGCCGTGCCGGCGCAGCGGTCGAGCAGCGCCGCGAATTCGGTTTCGTTCGGCGTGACGAGATCGGCAAGCGCGAGCAGGCCGGCGTCGAGTTCCGCATGTACGGGGGCGGGATTGAGCAGGCGCACGCAGCCGGCATTCGCGGACGACAGCGCCGCGCGGATCGCGCCGAGGCCGGTTTCCATCTGGACGAGCACGACGCGCGCGGACGCGAACAGATCGGTCTGCGCCGCGACGTAGGCCGCATCGAGCCGCTCGTTCGCGGCGAGGTCGAGCACGATCTGGTTCTGCCCGTTCGCGTCGACGACGATGCCGCAGGAGCCCGTCGACATGTCGTCGCAGACCTGCCAGCGCGTCGCGATGCCGTCGGCCTGCGCGAGTTCGCGCGCGGTGCGTGCGAGCGCGTCGTCGCCGAGCGCGCCGATGAACGCCGTCGGCACGCCCTGGCGCGCGCTCGCGACGGCCTGGTTGAAGCCCTTGCCGCCGGGGCCCGTCGAGAAGCCGAGTCCGCGGCGCGTTTCGCCGGGCTGCGGAAAGCGATCGATGCGCCAGACGTGATCCTGGTTGTACGAACCGACGACGAGAACGCTCATGGGGCGGAAATGCGTGTGGAGAAGAGAGGCACCGGCTAGCCGCCGGCGCGCAGCCGCGCCGCGCGCCGGTTCCAGCAGCGGAACAGCGTCAGCCGCGCGAGCGCATAGAACGTCACGAACGTCAGCGCGGCGATCGAGGCGCTGGCGAGCCACAGCGGCTCGCCGAACAGCAGGTACATCAGCAGTATCGAGAACCCCGCGCAGACGCTGCCGAACACGAGCGCGATGACGAACAGCCGCGCCTCGCTGAGCGGCTCGTCGCGCCGCGGACGCAGCGCGAGCAGCGGCCACCACGCCCAGTCCAGGTCGGACAGGGCGTTGACGCGATCCTCGAAACGGTGCGTGGTCACGGCCTCAGAGCTGGTTGAGCACGCCGGCGATGGTCGCCGTCATGAACGTCGCGAGCGAGCCGCCGAGCACGGCGCGCAGGCCGAAGCGCGCGAGATCGGCGCGGCGTCCCGGCGCGAGTCCGCCGATGCCGCCGATCTGGATCGCGATCGACGAGAAGTTCGCGAAGCCGCAGAGCGCGTAGGCGGCGATCACGCGACTGTGCTCCTGCAGCAGATGCATGTTCTTGGACAGATCCACATAGGCGACGAATTCGTTGAGCACGACTTTTTCGCCGATGAAACCGCCGACGAGCACGGCGTCCTGCCACGGCGTGCCGATGAGCCAGGCGATCGGCGCGAGCACGTAGCCGAGGATGGTCTGCAGGCTCAGCGTGGTCGGCACGGGCTTGCCGGCCGACAGCCACGCGTTGATCGTGCTGCCGTCGGCGGCGTAGGCCGCACCCGTGATCATCAGCGCGAGAATGCCGAGCAGGGCGCAGGTGATGACGCCGCCGGTGATGCCGGCCGGGCGCGTCGCGCCGATCGGCGTGCCGTCGGTGTCGACGATCGCGCCGGCCGCCGGACCGGTCTTGCGGCGGTTGTAGAGCTGCATCGCCGCGACGAGCAGCAGCACGCCGAGGATGCCGCAGCCGGCGACCATCCAGCCCGACCAGACGATGGTGCCCAGGTACTGCAGCGGCGCGTTGAGCAGCGCGATCAGCGCGATGAATGCGAGCAGCATCGCACCGACGTTGAGCGCGAGCTTCAGGCCGTCGCCGGCGCCGCTCGCGGCGGCGTCGATGACGTTCGCGCTGTGACGCTCGACTTCGATGCGCACGGTGCCGCGCGTCAGCGGTTCCTGCGTTTCGGGGATCAGGATCTTCGCGAGCACCAGCGTCGCGGGCGCGGCCATGATGCTTGCGGCGAGGAGATGCTTGGCGTATTTCGCCATCTCGACCGGATCGGTGCCGCCGAGCAGGCCGACGTAGGCCGCGAGCACGCCGCCGGCGATATGCGCCATGCCGCCGATCATGACGGTCATGAGTTCCGACTCGGTCATCTTTTCCAGATACGGGCGCACCGTCAGCGGCGCCTCGGTCTGGCCGATGAATACGCTCGCGCAGACCGATGTCGTTTCCGCACCGGAGACGTTCATGACTTTCGTGATCGCCCAGGACATGCCCTTGACGATCTGCTGCATGACGCCGAGGTGATAGAGCACGCCCATCAGCGCGGCGAAGAAGATGATGGTCGGCAGCACCTGGAACGCGAAGATGAAGCCGAACGTGTTCGCGTCGAGCAGCTTGCCGAAGATGAATTCGGAGCCGACCTTGTTGAATTCGAGCAGATGCACGAAGCCCTTGCCGAGTGCGTCGAACAGGCTCGCGCCGATCGGCACCTTGAGTACGAACGCGGCGAACAGGATCTGCAGCGAGATGCCGGTCGCGACGAGTTTCCAATCCACCGAGCGGCGATTGTTGGAAAACGCATACGCAATGAGGACGAGGACGAACAGGCCGAAAAAGCCAAACAGGATGTGCCCAAGGGCAGCCAGCATAGATTTCCCCAAAACCCCGAGTCGGCGCGGGCATAACCGCGCGGCATAAGTTGGTCGAGCGTAGTTCATGGCCGAACGGCGAGGCAAGGCGGCGGCCCGCGGCGCCGGGCGGGACCGCCTCGGCCGTCGGCGGCGGGCTTGCGCGGCGGCCGGCACCGAAAAATTCCGGCTTTTTCGACGGCTTGCCTATACTGCGGCTCTGCGGACGGCGCCGGGAGGCGCCGGTGACGGGGGGAAGCGTGCTGACGATCAAGCGACGACTGTTGCTGAGCCACCTGGCGGTCATCCTGCTCGGCGCGGGCGCGCTCGGCGCCTACATGTACTGGGCGGTCTCCAACCAGATGCTCGACGCGGTCGCGCAGCGTCTGCTCGACAACGTCCGCCTCGTCGAATCCGCGCTCAGTCTCGACGACATCCGCGCGCTCGGCGACCGCGCCGATTCGAGCGCGGGGGATCGCATCGCCGGCCGCCTGCGCGCCGCTGTGCGACTCAATGCCGATCTCGCGAGCGCCTACGTCGTCGAGCCGCTCGGCGATTCGCAGCGCGTGCTCGCAACCAGCGTCGCCGACGGTCGCGGCGGCCCGGATTTCCTGAGTTTCGAAGAGGTCGGCATGCTGCGCGGCGGTATCGACCGCGCGGTCGTCAGCGACATCCGCAGCGCCGCGAGCGAGCGCGCCGAACTGACGGCGTTCGCGCCCATCGGCGCGGCGCCGCATGCCTACGTCGTCGGCGTGCGCCTCAACGCCGACAGTCTGCAGCGCAGTCTGAATCTGCTGCGGCTCTCGACGCTCGGCGCGATCCTGTTCGGCGTGCTGCTGGCTCTCGTGCTGTCGCGCCTGCTGGCCGAACAGCTGCAGCGGCGCATCCGCGCGCTCGGTGAGCGCTGCCGCGCGCTGGCCGCCGGCGAGCCGTCGCCGACCGGACAACCGCCGATCGGCGACGAGTTCGACCGCGTCATCGCCGATTTCGACGCGACCGCGCAGCGCCTCCGCGAAGCCTCCGCGCAGCGCGAGGCCGCGTTGACGGCGCTGACGCAGGCCAACGCGCAGCTCGAAAGCCGCGTCGAGGAACGCACGCGTGCGATCGAAGACGCGACGCATCAGCTCAAGAGCGAGATCGAGAATCGCCTTCAAGTCGAGGCTCTGCTGGCGGAGGCCGCGCTGACCGACGGCCTGACCGGTCTGCTGAACCGCCGCGCGATGCTCGAGATGCTCGTGCAGGCCGTCATGGCGTCGCGCGGCAACGGCGGCTTCAGCATGATCCTGGCCGACGTCGACCATTTCAAACACATCAACGACCAGCACGGTCACGGCATCGGCGATCAAGTGCTCGCCGCGGTCGCGCGCGAACTCGAACTGCTGCAGGGCGACAACCGGCACGCGGCGCGCTGGGGCGGCGAAGAATTCTTCATCCTGCTTCCGAATACGACGCTGATGGAAGCGTGTCGCCGGGCAGAGGAACTGCGCGTGCGCATCGAGCGCATGGTGACGCCGGTACGCGGCCTGCGCGTGACCGTGAGCCTCGGCGTCGCCGAGATCCAGCCCGGCGAGGTGCTCGACGACTGCCTCAAGCGCTGCGACCAGGCGCTCTATCGCGCGAAGGATGCCGGGCGCAACGCCGTCGTCGCCGCACGCGGCAACGTGTTCGCGACGATCTGACGGAACCGATCTCCGGGAAACGTTTTCATCTGCGGCTGCAGCCCGGGCGCGCGGTCGTGCGCGGTCCGTCGCGCGTCGGCGCGGCGCCGCCGCAGTGCGGATTCTGCGGAGGATTCGAAGAGGCAACTTCCGCGTCAATGCAGAGCACGCCACGTTTGGCGCAATTCGAAATTGTGAACTAAAGCGCTGGCGCTGCATCGTCGAATGGTGAATCATCGGCGGCCGCACTCGAGCCCGGCCGCCTCGCAGCCGCGCGGGCAGCCTTGAAAGAGGCGGATTGCGCGAGCAACGCTATTGCAACGTGCGCGCATTAGTTTCGCGACCCGGCCGGCTGCGGGCGGGCCGCGGGGGAATTCGAACCACAATAGGGAGTCAGAAATGCGCATCATCGCAACGATGATCGCGGGCGCGCTTGCGCTCGCAATCGGCGGTCAGGCTCATGCCTGGTCGCAGGAAACGCACCGTCGCATCGTGCTCGACGCCGTGCAGTACATGAAGAACAACCCGGCGACGACGCGCTACGCGCAGCTCGCCGCCTGGGCGCAGAGCGCCGGCATCAGCGTCGACCAGCTCGCCCAGGTGCTGGGCCAGTCGGCCTACGACGTCGACGATTTCGCCGACACCTACATCTGCGGCGCGATCACCGGCGACTGCGTGCGCGCCCCGCTCTGGTCGACGACCTCGTCGTTCGTGAACTACAGCTCGTACTGGCATTTCCAGAACCACACGCGCGGCAGCGACGTGCACGGCAACGATTTCGGCGGCTACAACTACAGCCAGCTGACGCAGGCCGGCGACGTCGACGAACTCGCCGCGGGCTGGCTCTGGAACGATCATCTCGACGACGGCAGCGGCGGCATGAAGGGCTGGTTCTCCGACGGCTCGAAGTACAACACCTACGGCATCACCGAAGCGCGCTACCGCATCGGCACGTATTCGACCTCGTCGATGTACCAGGACTACCAGAACTTCCCGTTCCAGCCGATCGACAACCTCGGTCAGTACTGGTGGTCGCAGTTCCTCGCCAGCCCGACGCCGCAGACCGTCGGCTACGTGCTGCACGCGACCGACCTGCTGCAGCCGCACCACACCTGGACCGCGAGCGGCAAGAATCACTCCGGCTGGGAAACCTGGGTCAACGACTACTACTACAGCGAAGGCCTCAACAATACGGCGCTCGTGACGACCGCGCTCGGCGACGGCACGTTCACGAAGTGCGCGGGCACGACCGCCGCATCGGACATCCGCGGCGTGCTCACGCAGGGCGGCGCGTATTCGTACCGCAACGGCGGCATCGTGCTGTCGTCCGAAGCGCACGCCGACCGCGTCCGCGTCGCCCGGCAGACCGTGCCGCACGCGATCGCGATGGCCGTCGTCGTGCTCGACTGCGCCGCGCTGCGCGTGGCGTCGCGTTGAGCGCGTCGATTCCGACGGCACTGTTCACGCCGCGCGTTCGCGCGCGGCGTGTCGGCGCCTGGCTGCTGATGCTCGCGGCGACTGCCGTCGCCGCGCACGAACCGGCCCGGGTCGCGGCACCGCCGGCCGTCGCCGCGTTGCCGCCGCTCGCGCTCGGCGCCGATGCGCCGGTCGCCGATATCGACGGCGCGCGCATCGGCCGCAACGCGCTGGCCGTCCTGCAGCGCTATCGCGCGCTCGAAGGCCGGCAGGTCTCGACCGACGACGTGCTGGCGGAAATCGTCGAGCAGCGTGCGCTCGCGCGCCACGCCGCCGCCAAGCTCACGCGCGATGCCTTGTTTCCGGATCTGCGCGTCGCGTTCGCTCCCGAAGTCGCGGCCGACGACAAGCTGACCGGCGTGCTGCGCGCGGTACTGCGCGAACCGCTGGAGCGCGCGCTGGCGCGGAAGACCGGCGACGCGCTGGAGCGCGTGATCGTGGCCTCGCCCGCGCCGACCGCGGCGCAGCTGCGCGAGGTGCTCGGCGATCCGGCGAAGATCCGGCTCGAGTACGCGCTCGACGGCGATGCGGCATCCAGGGCGGAGGCGCTGGTCGTACTGCGCTACCGCGGACTCGACGAACGCGTGCGCCAGCTCACGCTGGCCGACGTCTACGCGCGCCAGAACGTGCAGGGACGCATGAGCCTGCACGCGCTCGATACCGAATTTCTCGTCGCGCAGGCGCGCACGCGTGTCGTCGCGCTGCTCGTGCAGGAATGGGCGCAGGGCGCGATCGGCGCCGACGCGGTGAACGAACTGCGCCGCAACCTGCTCGATCGCGAATATGCGCGCGGCCTGCGCGAGCACTACGGCCTCGGCGCCGACATGCACGACAGCAACGCCTATCTCGACGGTCTGCGCCGCGGCGTGACCGCGGCCGAAATCGCCGCGTGGTACGCGGCGAATCGCGAGCGCTTCCGGCGCATCGAACGTGTGCGCGCGCGGCATATCCGTCTTGCCGACGAAGCCACGGCGGCGCGCGTCGCCGCCTCGCTCGCCAAGGACGGCAGCAACTTCGCCGAACTCGCGCGACGCCATTCCATGGCTCCTGACCGCGCCGGCGGCGGCGAGCTCGGCTGGCTCGCGCGGCGCGACGACGCCGACTGGTTCACCGAACTCGTGTTCGCCCAGCCGCCCGCGCGCAACGGCGCGCCGGTGCGCGAGCCGGTGGCCGCCGACATCGCGGCGCACTGGGAGATCGTGCGCGTGGACGAACAGC
>CAMLLF010000086.1 GCA_946480705.1 uncultured Lysobacteraceae bacterium
TGTTCCACGATTTCACGCTGCATCAGTGAGATCTGGCCCGCCGGACCGCCGAAGCTGAGCCAGCCGATGCGCGCCCAGAAGCGCGTCGCTTCGGCGAGTCCGACGGGTTGCGGCGCGCCGCTCATCGCGCCGTCGCCATGCGGCGTTCGACGAGACGGTGTGCGGTCATGCCGGCCAGCATCGCCGGTACGAACCAGAGCGCTTCGATCGAGCCGACGCCAAGTCCCGCGAGCGCCGGTCCGGGACAATAGCCCGCGATGCCCCAGCCGATGCCGAAGATCGCCGCGCCGCCGATCAGACGCGCGTCGATCTGCCGCGCGTCGGACAGGCCGAAGCGATCGGCGAACAGCGGACGGCCGCGGCGCAGCACGCCGCGGAACAGCAGCAGCGTCGTCGCGGCGGCGCCGCCGAGCACGTAGAGCAGCGACGGATCGAACGCGCCCGACACATCGAGAAAACCCAGCACGCGTCGCGCGTCGGTCATGCCCGAGATCGAAAGTCCGAGACCGAACAGAGCGCCCGAGGCCAGCGCGGACAGCGTCACGCCGGACAGACCTGCGCGGCCGCTCATGCGACACCCATGAGGTGACGCACGACGAACGTCGTTGTGATCGCCGTCAGCAGAAACGTGAGCACGGCGGCGAACGAACGCCGTGAGAGCCGGCCCAGACCGCAGACGCCGTGGCCGCTCGTGCAGCCGTTGCCCATGCGCGCGCCGAAGCCGACGAGCAGTCCGGCGACGACGAGGCCGAGTCGCGAAAAGTCGCTGCGCAGATCCGGCGCTGCGGGTGCACGTGCGAGATACGGCGCCGAAGCGGCGACGAGTCCGACAAGAAAGGCCGCGCGCCAGCCGCGATCGCCGCGAGTCCCGGACAGCAGGCCGCCGAGGATGCCGCTGACGCCGGCGACGCGCCCGTTCAGCCAGAGCAGCAGTGTCGCGGCCAGCCCGATCAGCATGCCGCCGGCCAGCGCGGAGATGGCATCCACGGCTTGATCCTTGAATTAGACTTTTCTAAATTAGAATCGCCTCATCGGGGAGTCAAGCCATGGCTGCACGCAAGGCCGGCCGGAAACGCGTCGCGCGCGTCTCCGGCCTCGGCGCGATGGCCGGCCACGCCGCGGAAGCCGCCGGTCTGCTCAAGGCGCTCGCGCATCCGGCGCGGCTGCTCGTACTGTGCCGGCTCGTCGACGGCGAAGCCTCGGTCGGCGAACTCCAGCCGATCGCAGGCCTGAGCCCGTCGGCATTGTCGCAGCACCTCGCCGTGCTGCGCGCGCTCGACCTCGTGACCACGCGGCGCGAGGCGCAGACGATCCACTACGCGATCGCCGACACGCCGGCGCTCGGCGTGTTGCGGGCGCTGCATGCGGCGTATTGCGGCCCAACGCGCCGGTGAGAGATTTGGTGCATCCACGTCACTGAATCCATGGGCGCTGCGCGTCTCGTTCGGCGCCGTCATCCCGATTCGTCGAGGCATGGCTCATGACGACACGACGCTCGAACGGCAAGTCACGGCACGATCCGGTCCGGCACGACGTGCCGATGCGGCAATGGACGATCCTCGCGCAGGATCCCGGCGTTCCGGCAGCCGACGGGAGCGCGCTCACGACGACGGTATCGGTGCCGGCCGAGCGCCTGGAACGAGGGCCCAAGGGGCATCGTGTCCATGTGATCGACTACGACGCGTCGGCCGACCGGTTCTATCGTTCCCGCACGACCGGCGTGACATCGGATCCCTTTGCCGGCGTCACGGATATACGGCAGCTCGTGCGCGATCCGTATTTCCACCAGCAAAACCTCTATGCGATCACCATGGCCACGCTGTGCGAGTTCGAAGGCGCGCTGGGGCGGCCGGTCAACTGGGGTTTCCGCGATCCTAGCCATCAGCTGAAGGTATCGCCGCACGCATTCGCCGACGCGAACGCCTACTACTCGCGCGACTCGGAGAGCCTGAACTTCGGCTACTTCTCCGACGGCTCCGGCACGCTGGTTTTCACGTGTCTGTCTCACGACATCGTCGTGCATGAAACGACGCACGCGCTGCTCGACGGGCTGCGCCCGTTCTACTTGAAGCCGTCGTCGACGGACCAGGCGGCTTTCCACGAAGGTTTTTCCGATATCGTCGCGCTGCTGTCGGTGTTCCGCAGCGAAGAAGTCGTGCAGAAGGCGCTGGCGCCGATCACGCAGAAGGACCGCCGGATCCCGCTGGGCCAGCTGACCGAGGAGGATCTCACGGGCACGTCGATCGCGAAGCTTGCCGAGCAGATGGGGGCGGCGCTCGAAGGTGTACCGGCTGCGGCACTGAGGGAATCGCTGAAGATCAAGCCTGATCGTCGTCACTACACGAGCGAGCGGTTCGCGGAAGAACATGACCGCGGCGAGCTGCTCGTCGCCGTCGTCGTACGAGCGTTCGTGAAAACCTGGCTGCGCCGGCTCGCGCTGCGTCGCGACGACTATGTCGGCGGCATCAATGTCGCCGTCGTCGCGGAGGAGGGCGCGACTGCCGCGCGGCAGCTGCTGCGGATCTGCATTCGTGCGCTCGACTACCTGCCGCCGGTCGATCTGACGACTATCTGAGCGCGTTGCTGACCGCCGATCTTCAGCTCTATCCGGACGACGACAAGTACCGCTACCGCGAGACGCTGACCGAGACCTTCGCTTCGTTCGGCATCGAGCCGGCGAACCGGGATCGTGCCGACGGCGCCTGGGATCCGCCCTGCGGCGATTTCTCGATGGCCGGCACGCATTTCGAACGCATGCAGCGCGATCCGACCGAAGTGTTCCGCTTCATCTGGGAAAACCGCGACGCGCTTTGCATCGAGCCGAATGCGTTCACGCGCGTCATCTCGGTACGGCCGGTGGTCCGCGTCAGCAACGACCGGGCAATTCTGCGCGAGACCGTCGTCGAGTACGTGCAGACGCTCAAGGTGTGGGCCAACGAACTTGCCGGGATGGGCATCGAGAAACCGGACGGCATGCGCGGCTCGCGCCTGATCACGCTTTACGGCGGCGGCAGTCTGATCTTCGATGAATTCGGACGCCTGAAATTCCACATCACCACCGGCGTACGCAGCACTAGGCAGTCCGATCGACTGCGCAGCCTCTGGCAGCGCGGTCACTTCCAATCAAACGATGCGTCTGCCCGGATCGCCAAAATGCATCGCGACCGGGTGCTGCGACCGGTGCAGACCCTGCAGGAGGGATGGTGATCATGGCAGCCCGAACGAAGACGGCGGAACCGCGTACGACGAGAAAGCCCGCGGCGAAGAACCTGCCGGCAGCGAAGAAGACGCATGCCGGCGCGCGCGCCGCGAAGAAGCCGAATGCGAAACCGAATCGCGTCACGCTCCGCAGCTACGATGTCGGGTTCGGCGACTGCTACCTGTTGACGTTCCACTACGCGGCGATGGAGCGGCACGTGCTCATCGACTTCGGTTCCACGCGCCTGCCCAAGGACAAGGTCGGTACGGGCAACTACATGGAACGCGTCGCGAAGCGCATCGCCGAGGACTGCGGCGGCAAGCTGCACGCCGTCGTCGCGACGCACCGCCACAAGGACCACATCAGCGGATTCGCGATGAAGAACGGGAAAGGGCCGGGCGCCATCATCCGCGCGCTGAATCCCGAACTCGTGATCCAGCCCTGGACCGAGGATCCCGAAGCGCGACGGGACGCGACGAAGCCGTCGAAGAACCTCAGCGCTGCGCGCGTGCGGCGCGCTCTGCATGTCGGCGCGCTCGCGGACATGAACCGCTATGCGGGTTTCGTCGTTGAATCGAGCCGTCGCCTCAAGGGCGCGCATCTCAAGGGGCTGCGCGAGCAGCTCGAGTTTCTCGGCGACGACAACGAACTGGCGAACCGCGACGCGATCACGAACCTGATGACCATGTCGCCGAAACGCAGCTATGTGTACTTCGGCGCAAAGTCCGGACTCGACGCCTTGCTGCCCGGCGTGACGACGCGCGTGCTGGGACCGCCGACGCTCGATCAGACGCGCTCGATCGCCGTGCAGCGCAGTTCCGACAAGGACCAGTTCTGGCATCTCAATGCCGAGCGTGCGGGCTTCTGGTCGAAACGTGCGGCCATTGCCGCAGCGCCGGAAATCGCCTTCGCACCGTTGTTCCCCGATCATGTCGAGAAGCGTCCGCCCTGGGACGCCGGCTGGTATCGCTATCACGCGCAGCGCGAGCACGCCGAATCCATGCTGTCGATCGTGCGCTCGCTCGACGACCAGATGAACAACACGAGTCTCATCCTGCTGTTCGAAGTCGGCAGGAAGCTGCTGCTGTTCCCGGGCGATGCGCAGTACGAGAACTGGATGTACGCTCTCGCGCAGCCCGGGATGCGCAAGCTGCTCGGCAAGGTCAGCCTGTACAAGGTCGGTCATCACGGCAGCCTCAATGCGACACCCAGGGATCTTTGGAGCGGATTCGCGCAGCGCGGCACGAAAAGGGGCGCCGACCGCCTGATGTCGTTCCTGTCGACCTGCGACAACGTGCACGGCAGTGAAGACCGCCACACCGAAGTGCCGCGGCGTCCGCTCGTGGACGCGCTGAGCGAGGAATCGGAACTGCATGACACGCGGCGCCTTCGCAACGACGAGTATTCGATCGTGCGGACGATCCCGGTCTAGGCTGGGCCGGTTTGCCGGCTGATTCCGGTGGCAGACGTCTCGATTTCTCCGTTCGGTCCGCTAGCACCGGGACGGGTTTCCGCCCGACCGTCGCGCCCGGCGCGCGGCGAGACCTCCGATCCGGCTTGCGATACGGGCAAGAGCGCGGGTACGACTTGAGCATGTCGAGTCCCGATGATTTCGAACGGCTGGTCGCTGATTTGCCCGCGGAGCGCATGGAGCGTGCGTCTGGACGTGTTCAAGCCGGGGTAAAGATGGCGGGATAGATCCGCGCTGTTCCCGCCGCACCGCGGGCAAGGGCGGGCCGACGATCATGTTTGGCGCAGGCGTTACGCGATACACGGTTCGCGCGCTTCTTTCGATATGGACCTCGCTTCGATACGAAGGCGAGGCGAAAGGACCGTTCGACCCGGATGGCCTGTTCGCGCGCCTTTCCGGTCGCCAGTCTGTCACGGGGCGGAGCCTTTACGCACCGACGTTCACCGATTTCTGAAACAATGTCCGGTTCGTCACTGCCGACAGGATTTCCGACCGTGCCGCATTATTCCGGTCCGCTGCTGACCCTTGCCGCCAACGACACGCTGCTCGCCGCCCGCGACTGCGGCGCGGCCGCGTGGACCGGTTCGCTCGACCTGAATCGTTCGCAGAGCGAGGCGCTGCTCGGTGCCGATACTTGGCAATGGCGCGGCGAGCGCTATCCGTATGCGCAGAAGCTCAAGGAACGCACGATCTATTTCTGGGACGGCGACGCGTTCCGTGCGATTTCGCGGTTTTCGGGTTCGCTGACCAAGCTCGTGCCGACCGACTGGGGCGCACCGACGTTCGAGATCGACGGTATCAAGATGCTGCCGACGGCGACCGTGTCGCCGTTCGAGGACGCGCGGCGCAAGGTGGCGCTGATCGAACCGCGCGGCAAGGTTGTCCTCGACACCTGCGGCGGACTCGGCTACTTCGCTGCTTGCTGTCTCGAATCGGGCGCGGCGCGGATTCATTCGTTCGAGAAGAATGCCGACGTGCTGTGGCTGCGCACGCTGAACCCCTGGTCGCCGGATCCGGAGGCGCCCGGCATCGACGGACGCTTGCAGCTGACGCATGCCGACGTGTCGCAGGCGATCGCGCTGCTCGGCGATGCCTCGGTCGGCGCGCTGCTGCACGATCCGCCGCGTTTCGGCATCGCGGGCGAGCTGTATGCGCAGGCGTTCTACGATCAGCTTGCACGCGTGCTGCGCCGCGGCGGGCGGCTGTTCCACTATACCGGCACGCCGAACAAGCTCACGAGCGGCCGCGATGTGCCGCGCGAAGTCGCGAAGCGGCTGGAAAAGGCGGGCTTCGCCGCGCAGCTCGCGCTCGACGGCGTGCTCGCGACGCGGCGCTGATCGGCGCGTGATGCTCGGTCGAAGCCGTTTCCGAACAGGCGGTCGGGCGCTTCGGACAGGCGCAGGACGAAGCCGTTCGCATCGACGCGATGGCACGAGCGATGCGCGCCGAGGCCGGCGGGCAGCGAAAGCGTCCCGAACGCCGATGCGGCGTACTGGCCGTGGACCGACGTGTTCGCGAGGCGCGCCGACCAGCGGTTGGCCGCGCCGTTCCGGCGCAACACGTCCCAATTGAGAAACAGATACAAACCGCCGGTCGATGCGTCGTCGACGACGGCCGGACATTGGATGTGGATCGTTGCGGACTGCACGCGCATCTAGCCGTCGCTGCAGTCGCGGTTGACGACCATCGCATGGGTCGGCCCGAGTCTAGAGCAACCGCACGACGCTGTCCGCGAGCGCCTCGCGGCGGGCCCCGCCGTTCCAGGGAAATCATAGTGAACATTGCGCAACGTTCTCTAGTATCTTTTGCATCGTGCGCCGATACCGACGGCGCAGGGACCGACACGATGACGCCGACGCCTCGACCCGCCCGCGAGTGGCTTCGCGACACCTACTGGTACTGCCCGGCGGCCGACATGCCGGCCTTGCGCACCGAGGCAACCGGCGTCTTCGCCTGGGTCGTCGATCAGACCGTCTGGCACGTCACCGGCGGTGCCGACGGCTATTTCTGGGGCGTGGCGAGCACCTTGCTGACGCCGGCCGGCGACACGCCGGACGCGTCGCAGAAAAGCGATTCGACGTTCTACGCGAGCATCACGCCCGACGGCGCCGTCCACATCACCTTCGTGCGCTCGTCCGCGGCGGCGACGATCGGCACCGGCTGCCTGCGCGGCGAGGGCGGCCATGCGCGGTTCGTCATGCAGATGTCGTCGGGACCGGGTAGTGCGCTCGTCGTGCACTGGGCGCAGATGCGTCAGGTGTCGCCGGACGACCCGGCCTGGCACGACCTGCCCGGTGCCGGCGTTTCCGTGCCCGATCTCGTGGGGGGCATCACAGCGCCGCAATCGGCAGGTTGACGCCGTGGGGCTCGAAACGGGTAGGGTTCGGACTGCGCAAGGCGCTTTCGAAAACCGTCACCGGAGATACCGCGATGCCGACACGTCCTATCGCTCCGCTGCTCGTGGAACCGGCCGCGCCATTCGTGGAATCGCAGTCCGCGGCGGCGCAGGGCGACGGCGATCTCGCCGAACTCGCGCAATGGCGCTACCGCCTGGACTACCGGCACGAGCACCTCGCGCACGATGAAGTCGTCGTTGCCGTCTCGTTCAACGTCACGCCGTCGGAAGACGCCGAGGTCACCGCCGACACGCCGCCGTGCGTCGACTTTCGCTATCGTGCGGTGCTCGTCTACAGCGAAGACGGCGAACGCATCGAGGCGCTGCAGCTGGCGCGCGCGCAGGTCGAATCCGGACCGGACGATCGCTGGCCGGATGCCGACTACCGCGCGCCGAGCGGCGCGGCGGTCGACCTCGGCAACGGCAGTGGCGACGACGCGATCCGCCGCTATGTCTTCGATCCGCCGGTACCCGCGGAGAACTGGCCGGGCATCGGCCTGAGCTTCACCGCGCTGGGGCTCGGCGATCTGCAGAACGCGTCGGCGTCGCTCGCCGCCGTGCGCAACGGCAATCTCGGCGAACCGACCGTCGACGAACACGTGTTCCGGTCCGCCATCGCGACGACGCAGCCGGTGTCGCCGTTCCTGCGCTGGTCGCAGGACGTGCCGATCGATGCGCTTGGCGGCGACGCGGCGTCGGCGCTGGACGCCTTGATGCAGCGGTGGTTCGGCGAGCGCCGCATCGGACAGCGCATCGCGCTGCAGTCGGCCTACGCCTATCGCATCGATCCGGCAGACCCCGAGGCGTCGCCGCTGGTCCGGCTGCCGGTCGTGCTGTTTCCGGTCCAGCCGTATGCCGCGGCGACGGCCGGCGAGATCGCCGGCGCGCTGGCCGCCTGGAGGAGCGCGAACGCGCCGGTGCCGGCCGGTGCATGGCTGCTGTCGCTCGCGCTGTACTCGCAGCTCGATACGCGCCTGCGCCAGCCGCTGCTCGAGGTCTCGCGATTGACCCTGTCCGCCTGAAACGCGCCGGTGCGGCGGAGGAATGCTGCGACGTCACGGTACGAGTAGAAAAGCGGCTCGAATGCACATGTCGCACATGTGGTTACATGGAATTCGCATGACGCGCCGAAGTCCGCGCATCGACAATCCGAAGCCTGACGGCCGCGCCGCGCACCGGCCCTGCCGTCGAGGCGCGGTGACGGAGCGTCGCGTGCTCGTACCCGTCGATGAAGCTGCATTTCAAGGAAGGATCGAGCCAGTGGCGGGCTACGGTGCAGGTGCGCGAGCACCGCTATCCGATCAAGTCGCGGGGTGTCCTGGAATTGCGCGGCCATGCCGGCCCGATTTCTGGGTGTCCCGGATTGCTCCGATTTCTGGGTGTCCCGAATTGCTCCGAATTGCTTCCCGAGTTGCTGTGTCCGCGGAATCCGAATTGCTGGGTGTCCTCGGAATCCCCTCGGAATCACTCGATTCTCTGGGTGTCCCGGAATGAATCGACGTGTCCTGCCTTTGCGGTCATCCGCGCGGCGCGCGAGGCTGCTCGAGGCAGTCCGATCGCTGCGCGGGTTTTGCGGGATGTCGGTGGGTGTCCTGGAATTGCGCGGCCATGCCGGCCCGATTTCTGGGTGTCCCGAATTGCTCTCGGAATCACCCGATCTTCTGGGTGTCCCGGAATGAATCACCGGAACCAGGAGCCCGTACGGGGTCAGTCGCTTAGCGCAAAGTCGATCGCCGCGCACACCGCTGCGGCCTGCGCGGCGTTGCACTGCTCGGGCGTGGTGCGCGGGCTGTCGGGATAGACCTCGGTCGTCGTCGTGTAGCGCGCGTTGGTCATGCCGGTGCAGAGGCCGAGTTTCCGGACCGGATAGTGGATCACGCCGGGTGCGATCACGGGCGAGCCGATGATGTTGCCGTTCGCATCGGCCGGCGCGATGTGCGTGATGCGTTCGACCGCGGCGATCACGGCCTGCTGGAATCCGGGCTGCGGGTTGTCGCTGTCGCCGACGACATAGAAACCGTCGGGAATCGTGTCGGGTTCGTACGCCTTGCCGTCGCGTGCCGCCAGCGCGGGCCGGAACTCGGTTTCGTCGCTGTCGGTGGTCTCGTGCAGGTCGACGTGCACGAGCACGTTCGGAACTGTTGCGACTAGGCGCATCAACGCGGCCGATTCCTCGGCCGGACTGTTGTCGCGGAACGAGCGGTTCGGATCGACCGCGTCGGCGTTCCAGCGGTGGATGCGCTCGTAGGCCCATGGACTCACGCAGGGCGCGACGAGCAGATTCACGCGGCCGGCGTAGTCGGCGGCATGCCGTTCGACGAACTGCAGCGCGCCATGTACGCCGCTGGTTTCGTAGCCGTGCACCCCGCCGGTCACGAGCACGCCGGGCAGATCGTTGCGCCAGTCGCGGCTGCGGATCGCAAGCAGCGGATAGCGATCGGGTCCGCCGTCGTCGGATGCGTACTCGAGCTGCCCGTATTCGACGACGTCGAACCGCGCGCGCAGCCGATCGATCGCGCTGATCACGTCCGCCGCATAGCTGCGCCGGCGCGCCTGCCGCGAACGCCATGCCGCCTTTTCCGCGTCGCCCCAGGGCTGGCCGGGAGTGCCGATGGGATAGGTGTGCGCGTCGGTCATTGCGGGGCTCGCTGGGCAGGGAAGGGCAGAGCCGCGCACTGTAGCACTGGCGCCGGGCGTGCCTGCGCCATCCGCACTAGCGATACAGCTCGACGACCGTCGAGGTTCCTTTGACGAGCAGATTGCCGGTCCACTGCAGCGCGAGA
>CAMLLF010000087.1 GCA_946480705.1 uncultured Lysobacteraceae bacterium
ACCCACCGACAACGACCCGCGCCGCGCGAAAGCCGACGCGCTGCTCGACCGGATCGAGCGCGAGCAGGCCGGACAGCTCAAGGTATTTCTCGGCGCGGCGCCCGGCGTCGGCAAGACATTCGCGATGCTGTCGGCGGCGCGCGAGCTCAAGCGCCAGGGTGTCGACGTCGTCGTCGGCCTCGTCGAGACGCACGGGCGGGCGGAGACCGAGGCGCTGCTGGACGGGCTTGAGTTGCTGCCGCGCCGCGGCGGCGCGCCCGGCGGCCGCCCGCACGACGAATTCGATGTCGACGCCGCACTCGCGCGACGGCCGCCGCTGATCCTCGTGGACGAGCTCGCGCATCGCAACGTGCCGGGCAGCCGGCACGAGCGGCGCTATCAGGACATCGAGGAACTGCTGGCCGCCGGCATCGACGTCTATACGACGGTCAACATCCAGCACCTGGAAAGCCTCAACGACGTCGTGCAGCAGATCACCGGCGTGCGCGTCCGTGAAACCGTGCCGGACGCGTTCTTCGACCGCGCGAGCGATGTCGTCCTGATCGACCTGCCGCCGCGCGAGCTGATCGCGCGCCTGCGCCAGGGCAAGGTCTATCTGCCGGAACTCGCGGCGAGCGCGCTCGAGCGCTTCTTCACCGCGTCGAATCTGACCGCGCTGCGCGAGCTCGCGGTGCAGGCCGTCGCCGACCGCGTCGACGCGGACCTGCGCGAGTATCAGGTCGCGCAGGGCAGCGGACCGGTGCCGGTGCGCCGCCGCGTGCTCGCGGCGATCGACGGCAGCGAGAACAGCGACTATCTCGTGCGCGTCACGCGGCGCATCGCCGAGCGCCGGCATGCGCCGTGGACCGTCGCCTATGTCGATTCGGGCCGCAGCAGCGGCGACGCGGCGCACCGCGAGCGCCTCGATGCCGCGCTGCGCCTCGCGCGCCGTCTCGGCGCCTCGACCGAGATCCTGCGCGGCGTCGACGTCGTCGACGAACTGCTCGGCTACGCGGCGCGCAACAGCGTCGCGGCCATCGTCATCGGCCGCACGCGCGAACGGCCGTTCGCGCGGCTGTTCAACCGCACGCTGACGCAGCAGCTGCTGATGCGCGGCGCGCATTTCGAACTGACCATCGTCGCGACGCCGGTCGCGCGGGCGCGCTCGCGCCGCGCGCTGCAGCAGCCGAACAAGGCACCGCTGCGCGACTACGGTTTTTCGCTGCTCGTCTCGCTGACCGCGCTCGTGCTCGCACATCTGGCCGACCGCGTGCTGTCGGTGCCGAATCTCGCGCAGCTGTTCACGGTCGCTGTGCTCGTCGTCGCCGCGCGTTCGCGCATGAGCGTGGCCGTTTTCAGCGCGGTGGTCTGCTTTCTCGGCTACAACTTTTTCTTTGCGCCGCCGCGCTACACGCTCGCGATCGCGAACGGCGGCGATGCGCTGACCGTGATCCTGTTTCTCGCGACGGCGCTGATCTGCTCGCGGCTCGCGACGCGGCTGTCGCTGCAGGTGCAGATGCTCCGCGAGGCGAATGCACATGCCGGCATTCTCGGACGGCTCGGACGCGAACTCACGGCCGCGGCGGACGCGGGCCAGGTCGCGAGCATCGGCGCGCGGACGCTGGCGCAGGCGGTCGGCGCCGACGTCGCCGTGCTCATGCCGGACGCCGCGACCGGCACGCTCGCCGTCGCCGCAGCAGTGCCGTCCGCGTTGGAACTTGGCATGACCGATCGCGCCGCGGCGGACTGGGCGCTGAGCCACGAACAGCCGGCCGGCCGCTATACCGACACGCTGAACGCGGCGACCTGCTGGCTGCTGCCGCTCAGCGAGGACGGCGTTCGCCTCGGCGTCGTCGCGATCCGCTTCGAGGCCGAGGAAACCGTGCTGTCGCCGCAGCGGCGCGATCTGCTGCAGGCGATCGCACACGACATCGCGCAGGCGCTGATGCGCACGCGGCTCGCCGACGAACTCGAAAGCGCGCGCGTGCAGGGCGAGACCGAGCGGTTGCGCGCGGCGCTGCTTGCATCCGTCTCGCACGACCTGCGTTCGCCGCTCGCCGCGATGCTGGGTTCCGCCGAGAGCCTGCAGCGCTACGGTTCGCGCGTGTCGGATGCCGAGCGCGGCGAGCTGCTCGACGGCATCGTGTCGGAAGGACAGCGCCTCGACCGCTACATCCAGAACCTGCTCGACATGACGCGCCTGGGCCACGGCACGCTGAAGCTCGCGCGCGACTGGGTCGCGATCGACGAAATCATCGGTTCGGGCATCCTGCGCCTGCGCAAGCTGTTTCCCGACGTGCGCGTGGAACGCGACGCGCCGGCGGGCGAGCTTCCGCTGCTGTACGTGCATCCGGCGCTGATCGAGCAGGCGATCTTCAATATTCTGGAAAATGCGGCAAAGTTCTCTCCGCCCGGCGCGCCGGTGCGCGTGCGCGCCGAGGCGGCCGGCGGCGAAGTCCGCATCGACATCGTCGACGCGGGGCCGGGCATTCCTCCGGAGGAACGCAGCCGCATCTTCGACATGTTCTACTCCGTCGAGCGCGGCGATCGCGGCAAGCAGGGCACCGGGCTCGGGCTGTCGATCTGCCAGGGCATGATCGGCGCGCACGGCGGGTCGGTCGAAGCCCTGCCCGGCGACGACGGCACCGGCACGACGATCCGCATCACGCTGCCGGTGGCCGGCGCCGCGGCGCCGGCGCCCGCCGACGAGGACGCCTGACCGGCCCGCCGGCCGACCTTTCGCGCCGCCGCGCTGCCGCTGAACGGCGGAATCCTGCCGCTCGGCATCGCGAGGGCGGTGCGCAGCCTGGACCATCGCGGGCCGCGACTATACTGGGCGCGGATTTCGACCCTGGGGTTCGCCATGTTCCAGTTTCCGCGTATCGGTCTGCTGCTCGCCCTGAGCACCCTGTCGTTCACCGCACTGGCTGCTGAAGCGCCTGCCGACCTCGGCCGCAAGCAGACCGTCGGCAAGCAAGGTTCGACATTCGAGCACTACTGCACCGAGATGGAAGACGTGCAGTTCGTCGGCAACGACAACCGCATCGAGACGCGCGGTCCGTGCAATTCGATTCTCGTCCAGGGCTCGGGCAACGTCGTCGACGTGCAGTCGCTCGCCGCGCAGATCACCGTGAACGGTGACAACAACAAGGTGACCTGGCCGCCGGCAGACCGTCCGAAGCCCGCGACCAAGGTCAGTGGCAAGAACAATGTCGTCGAGCAGGTCCGCGCGCAATAACCGCCCGCACCGGCGCACGAAGACAAACGGCTCCGCCTTGCGGAGCCGTTTTTCGTTGCGCGGGTTGCGCGGCGCCTGCCGGCGGGCTCAGCCGAGCCCGGCGAGCCAGTCGTCGTCCGAGCCTTCGTTGACGCCCTCGAACAGGAACGTCGTCAGATAGCGTTCGCCCGTGTCGGGCAGCATCGCCAGGATGACCTGGCCCGGACTGGCCGTGCGTGCGACTTCGAGCGCCGCGGCGAACGTGCCGCCGGCCGAGATGCCGCAGAAGATGCCTTCCTGCGCGGCGAGCGCGCGCGCCGTGTCGCGGGCGAGCACATCGTCGACCGGCACGATGCGGTGTGCGACCTCGCGCCTGAGCACCGCGGGCACGAAGTCGGGCGTCCAGCCTTGGATCTTGTGCGGCTTCCATTCCGCGCCGGCCAGCAGAGAGGCGCCGGCCGGTTCGGTCACGACGATTTCGACCTCGGGCCGCGCGAGGCGGATCATCTCGCCGGCGCCGGTCAGCGTGCCACCGGTGCCCCAGCCCGTCACGAAGGCGTCGAGTCGGCGGCCGGCGAAGTCCTGCAGGATTTCCGGTCCCGTCGTGTTGCGGTGATAGGCCGGATTGGCCTCGTTCTCGAACTGCCGTGCGAGGAACGCGCCGTGCTTCGCGGCGAACTCCTCGGCGCGCTTGACCATGCCGCTGCCGCGTTCGGCGGCCGGAGTCAGGATCACCTTCGCGCCGAGCGCGCGCATGATCTTGCGCCGCTCGATCGAGAACGTCTCGACCATGAAGGAAACGAACTGGTAGCCCTTGGCCGCGCAGACCATGGCCAGGGCGATGCCGGTATTGCCCGAGGTCGCCTCGACGATCATCTGGCCGGGACTCAGCAGGCCCCTGGCCTCGGCGTCCAGCACGATCGCGAGCGCGAGGCGGTCCTTGACCGACGACATCGGATTGAAGGCTTCGAGCTTGACGTACATCTCGACGCCGGCCGGGGCCAGACGGTTGATGCGGACGATCGGCGTGCGGCCGACGGTATCGAGAATGCTGGCGTGGATCATGTCGCTACTCCGGGGGGCGGGCGCACGCCACCCTACGGCAGTTCAGGCGGCGCGCCAACCGGCGCACCGCCGGGTCTGTCCTGCGGGCGTGCCTCGACGGAGAACGCGATCAGGCGAGGATTCGCGACAAGGCGCGCTTGGCCGCGTCGAACGAAAAATGCCGCTCGACGTTGGCGAGTCCGTTGGCCGACAGGGTTTCCCAGAGCGTCGCGTCGCCGTAGAGCCGCACGATCGCCGCCGCGAACGCCTCGGCGTCGGCCGCGACGAGCACGTCGCTGTCGGCGCGGATGTGCATGCCTTCGACCGCGGCCGGCGTGGCGACGACGGGCAGGCCGTAGCTCATCGCCATGTTGACCTTGCCCTTGACGCCCGCGCCGTAGCGCAGCGGCGCCACCGAGACGCGGCAGCCGTCCATGTACGGCTCGAGATCCGCGACGAAGCCATGCAGCACGAAGTCGGCGGCGGCGTAGTCGCGCAGCGCGTCGGGGATCGGCTGGCCGATGACGTGCAGGCGCGCGCCGGGCAGCGCGTCGCGCAGGCGCGGCAGGATCTCGCGCGCGAACCAGAGCATCGCGTCCTCGTTCGGCGGATGCTGGAAGCTGCCGACGAAGACCAGATCGCTGCGTTCGGCGAAGCCGCGGCGGCAGCCGAAGACCTCGTGCACGTTCGAGAGGATTTCCACGCGCGCCTGCGGCAGTTCGCGCGCGAGCAGTTCCTGCTCGACCGGACTGACCACGAGCGTCGCGTCGCATTCGCGGATCAGCTTGTGTTCCTGCGCGCGCGTGCGCTCGGCCTTGCGGCGCAGCTCGTCGCTGTTCTCCAGTTCCGCCGCGCGGCGCTCGCGCAGGTAGTGCAGATCGACCGTGTCGAAGATCAGCTTCGCCTTCGGCGCGTAGAGCCGCGCGAGGCCGAGGTAGTTGATCGCGATGTAGTGGCGCGACAGCAGGACCGCGTCGAACTCGGCGCCGCGCTGCCGGAACAGTCGGATCGGATCGTTCATGTACGGCGCGTACAGCACTTCGACGCCGAGCGCCTGCAGCGCCTCGGTGTAGCCGGCCACATAGAGCCGGTTGTCGGCGAAGAACGTGACCTGCCAGCCGAGCGCGCGCAGCAGCCGCATGAGGTTGACCATGCGCAGCGAGCCCGAGTCCTGGTCCGGCGTCGGCGTGCAGGCATCGACGACGAGCAGGCGCTTCTCGCGGCGGAACGTCGCCGCGCGCGGCGCGAGCGCTGCATCGTCGATGGGCGCGGGCTGCAGCGCGAGCGCGGATTTCCACTTGTCGAGAAATTTCTCGCGGTTGACGACCTGATAGCGCTTCATGCCGCTGCCGGTGTCGGTGCCGGCCGTGATGCCTTCGAAATGGATCACGGTCGAGCGCGGCTCGTAATAGACCTTGAGTCCGGCGGCGCGCACGGCGAAGGCGAGATCGGTGTCTTCGTAGTAGGCCGGCGCATAGCGCTGGTCGAAGCCGCCGAGCGATTCGAACAGGTCGCGGCGCAGCAGGATCGCCGCACCCGAGCAGTAGTCGGCTTCGCGACGGAAGTTGTAGCGCGGATCGGCAGGGTCCTCGAAACGGCCATAGTTCCAGCCGGAGCCGTCGCGGAACACGATGCCGCCGGCTTCCTGCAGGCGTCCGTCGGGGTAGACGAGCTTTGCGCCGACGAGACCGGCGTCGGGTTCTTCGGCGAAGCAGCGCAGCAGCGCCTCGAGCCAGCCCGGCGTCACGACCGTGTCGTTGTTGAGGAACAGCACGTACTCACCGCGCGCGGCCGCGGCGCCGGCATTGCACGAGCCGACGAAGCCGAGGTTCTGCGCATTGCGGATCGCGCGTGCGCCGTCGACGTCGGCGAGGCGCTCCGGCGTGTCGTCGCTGGAACAATCGTCGACGATGATGACTTCGAAGGTTGCGCTGCCCGCGTGCGTCGCCAGCGATTTCAGGCAGGCCAGCGTGTAGGCGATCTTGTTGTAGACCGGAATCACGATCGACACCTGCGGCGCGTCGGCGACCGGCAGGCTGAAGTCGTCGAACTGCGTCGCCGGTTCGCCGGCGATCGCGACGGCCGGCGGCGCGCTGCGGCGGAATTCGCGCAGCGCGCGCTGCAGCGTGCCGGCGAGCCCGCGGCGGCGCAGGCTGGCCTGCATGCGGCGGAACAGGCCGAGCGTGCGCGTCGCGCTGAACGCAATACGCGTGCGCAGTCCGCGCAGTCGGCGCATGCCGTAGCGCAGAGGCTTGGTCAGGCGCCACGAGAGGCTGCCGTAGGCGCGGTCGAGTTCGGCTTTCAGCGACAGCGCCCAGCGCGTGCGCTCCTCGAACTCGCGCTCGATCGCGGTGTAGTCGTCCTGCGTGCGCTTGAGCCACTCGGTGCGGCGCTCGACGTCGTCCTGCAGGCGTTCGATCTCGTTCATCGCCGTGCGCACGTCGCGCTGCGAGCGGCGCAGTTCGCGGTCGAGTTCCGACGCCCACTCGGCGCGGGCGTCGAGTTCGCGCGTCTGCTGTTTCAGCACGGCGGCGCGGCGTTCCAGTTCCGCCTGCACGGCATCGAGCTGCGCGCGCAGCGCGCCGAGTTCGAGCTGCGCCGGCGTGGCGGCCTGCGGCGCCGTAACCGGGTGCGTCGCAGATGAAGGCAGCTCGCGGCGGTAGTCGGCGCTCATGTCGGCGAGCGAGCGCGGCGCGCGGGCGCGCAGCACGGCGCGCGCGCGTTCGAGGCGCTGCGGCTGCGCGATCAGCGCGGCGATGCCGTCGCGCACCGCGGCGGCATCGGGCGCCACGAGGAAGCCGTCGACGCCGTCGTCGATGCGCTCGGCCAGCGCGCCGACGCGCGTGGCGAGCACGGGCAGGCCGAGGCTCCAGCATTCCGACAAGGTATAGCTGAAGGTTTCGGCGACGGTCGGCAGGATCAGCGCGGCGTCGGGATTCAGCGTGGCGACGAGCGCGGGCAGCTGCTCGCGCGCGTAGTCGAGCACGACGTGCACGCCGCTGCGGCCGAAGAACGCATGGCCTTCGGCGCCGGCGCCGAGCAGCACGAGTTCGACCTCGGGCGGCAGCTGCGGCAGCAGTGCTTCGAGCAGTTCCGCGCCCTTGCCGCGGCGCACGCGGCCCGGCACGACGAGGCGCAGTCCGCGGCGCGACGTTGCGGCCGGCGGGGGCGTGTCGGAAAGCGCTTCGGCGAACGGCGCCGTGCCATGCGCGATGACGCGCGACGGCAGCTCGCCGAGTTCGGGCGCCAGGCGCAGCACGTTCGCGAGCGCCGTGCGGCTCGGCGCGACGAGCCGCGCGCGGGCCGCGCGCAGCGCGGCGACATAGGCGTCGCGCAGGAGCTGCCAGTAGTCCGGCGAGCGGCTGGCGAATTCGAAGCCTTCGTCGGCGGACTTCAGGTCGGCGGCGCGCTGGGCCGCGTCGAACGCGAGCGCCGGATCGCCGAAGTCGCGGTGCAGCAGTGGCCACAGCGGATAGCAGTCGTGCGTGACGACGAGCGTCGGCAGGCCGCTGCGCAGCGCGTCGAGGCTGTGGCCGATCAGCGAGGAGACGACGACCGCGTCGACGCCGTAGCGCGTCAGCACGTCGCCGAAGAACGCGTTCCAGTCGTGATGCTGCGCCACCGTGTCGGCGATCGGCGCGGGCAGCGCGAGTTCGCGCAGCGGCGGGCCGAGCAGGCTGCCGTCATGGAGTTCGAGCACTTCGCCGTAGCGGCGGCGCGTGAAGTCGCCGCGCGCGCGCAGGACGAGGTGCGCGTGCGTCGTATCGCTCGCGGCGAGATCGCGGACGAAGCGTTCGGCGCCGCCGCCCCAGCCGTGCAGCACGTGCAGCAGGACCGGTCGGCCGTCGCGGCCGAACCGGGCCGGCGTGAAATCGGACTGTTCGAGTGCGACGGCGAGGCGGCTGCGCAGTTCGCCGATTCGCGATGGCATGGAATCCGCGTCGCGGCGTTTCGGTGCCGACGGCGCGGCGACATGGACATGATCGAGCCGCACGCGGCGGCCGGTGCCGCGCGACTCGGCATCGAGCCGCGCAAGCAGGCCGCCATGCCAGGCGCTGGCGAGCGCCGACACGTCGCCGCCGTCAATGGCGAGGCCGCGGCCGTAGGCATGGCAGAGCGCGTCGATGCGGTCGGTCCCGGCGTGCGCGCCGGGGCAGGGATCCCAGCCGGCGCCGGCGTTGTCGAGCGGGCTGGCGACGAGCACGTCGTCCGCGCTCAGTGCCGCGAGCAGGCGTTCGGTCCACAACGGCGGCACGTGCGTGCCGCTGCGCAGCAGGATCAGCGACAGCCCGGGCCAGCGCTCGCGGCCTGCGTCGATCAGTGCGGCGTCGGTCGCGGCGGCGGCCCCGATGCGCATCACGTCGGCCGGGACATCCGCGGTCAGCGTCGTCGCGACGGCCAGACCGTCGGGCAGCCGGTCGAACAGCAGGCGCCACCAGTCGGCGGCAGCAGGGGCGCCGTGAACAATCAGGGCGGCACGGGGCGCAGCGGAGGAGAGCAGGGGCACTATTCGTTAAGTCCTTGTTGTGCGAGCCGATCCGCGCACGCGAAAAGGCCCGGATTATCGCGGATAGGCGCCGCCTACGAAACCGTTGCGGCCGGCGCCAGCGGGTCAGTCGCTTCGGGTACACTGCGCCGGCCGCGCCGCCGTTCCGGTGGACGGCGTTGATTCGGGTGCCGTCGCGCGGCGATTGCGATTGCGGCGGCCAGCCTCCACCGGTCTGGGTTCCACCTTGGCATTTCTCTCCCGCTGCGCCGAGCTGGCGCGTCTGCTCTGGCGCTGGCTGCGCGCGCCGTTCTGGTTCGGCCTGGGTTTCGTCGTCGCGTTCGCCGTTCCCTACGCGCTGTATCTCGACGCGCAGGTGCGCGAACGGTTCGACGACCTGTCCTGGGAAACGCCGACGCGCATCTATGCGCGCGCGCTGGAAATCGTACCGGGCATGCCGCTCGATGCGGCGACGCTGACGGTCGAACTCGAAGCCGCGCGCTACGACGAGGTCACCGGCGCGCGGTCGCCGGGCAGCTTCATGCGCGACGGCGACCGTTTCGTGATCTCGCGGCGCGCGTTCGCCTCGCTCGACGGTCTGGAGAAGGCGCGCCGCGTCGAAGTCGCGATCGCGCGTTCGCGCGTGGCGGCCATCCGGGACATCGACACGGGCAAGGCGCTCGAGCGCGTACGCCTGGATCCGGCGCGTATCGCGACGCTGTACGGCGCCGAGCAGGAAGAGCGCCGCGTCGCGAAGCTCGGCCAGATGCCGCCGCTGCTCGTGACCGGTCTGCAGGCCGTCGAAGATCGCAGCTTCAAGCACCATCACGGCGTCGACTTCATCGCGATCCTGCGCGCGAGCTGGGCCAACCTTGCCGCGGGCCATGTCGTGCAGGGCGGTTCGACGCTGACCCAGCAGCTCGTCAAGAACCTGTTCCTCGACCGCGGCCAGAACTTCCTGCGCAAGGGCAACGAGGCGCTGATCGCGCTCCTGATCGAGGCGCGCTATGACAAGCACCGCATTCTCGAGGCCTACGTCAACGAGATCTTCCTCGGCCAGCAGGGCGGCCAGGCCGTGCACGGTTTCGCCGCGGCGAGCGAG
>CAMLLF010000088.1 GCA_946480705.1 uncultured Lysobacteraceae bacterium
TACGTTCGCGCAGGCATGGCATTGCGGTGGCGCTTGCACGAGCCGTGCCGATCAGCTCTGCGTGCGCACCGCCGAGCGCTGCAGCCACCACAGCAGTGTCGCAGCCATCAGCCAGGCGACGAACCACGGCCAGCGCGGCCCGGCGATGTGTGCCGCCGCAGGCGCCGGCTTGTTGCCGGCGAGCGCGCGTGTCGCCGCTGCGTCCGCTGCCTGGTGCAGGGCGACCGCGTCGTCGGCCGCGCGCACGTAGAAGCGGCGCTCGCTCGTGCCGGCCCGCAAGGTGTGCCAGCCGCTCTCGCGGGGCCAGTAGCCGCCGCACCAGCGCGCGTCGCTGCCGCGCCGGGTCAGCAGCGCGTGATCGGCACCCGACGGCGCCACCACGCTGAGCGTGTCCGCTTCGGCGCACAGCGCGATGCGCTCGAACTGCCAGCTCTGCGCCGGCACCGACGGCGGCGCGGTCTGGCGCGGGCGCGCGAGACGATCCAGCGCGCGCGACCACAGCGCGTCGTGCAGCGGCGCCTGGCCGCTGAGCGTCAGCGTGCGCGTGTCGTAGAGCCACCAGACGCCGAGCCGGCCCTGGCCGCGGTTGCGCACGGCGGCCACCGCGGTGCCGTCGCGATCCTGCGCAAGCGCGACGACGCCGTCGCCGGTCGCGCGCAGCGGCACGCGCTGCAGCGCCGCCGTCGCGCCGTCCGCGGTCTCGCCGGCGATGCGCAGCGTCGCAGGCACGTCGGCGTCGGCCAGATCGATGCCGAGCGCGCGCCATTCCGCGACGAGCGCGGCCGACGGCGTGCCGCCCAGGCGCAGCAGCAGGCCGAGTCCCTGGTCGACCGCCGCGAGCAGCCGCGCGCGCGCGGCCTTGTCCAGTTGTGTCCAGGCGCGTTCGTCGATGACCACGACGTCGGTCTCGGCGAGCGTGCCGGCTTCCGTCGTCGCGGTGCCGCGCTGCTGCGCCAGCCCGCGGCTCAGCGCGATGCGCGCATCGACCGTGTGGCCGGCGTCGAGCGCCCAGCGCTGCAGGTATTTGAGATCCGGATCGGGGCCGCCGGCCAGCAGTTGCAGGCGCAGGCGCGTGCCGTCGCGTACCTCGACCGGCACGGCGACGCGTTCGACCTCGGTGCCGGCGGCGTCGACCACGGTCAGTTCATAGGCGACCTCGGCCGCGCGCGGCGCGAACAGCGCGAACGCGAAGCGGCCGTCGGCGCCGGGCGCGACCGGTTCGCGGCGCGCGGAGCCGGGTTCGCGCAGCGCGACGCGCAGGCCGTCGGGCTGCGCGAGCGTGCCCGACAGCGTGAAGCCGTGGCCGGCGCGCAGATCGCCGGGCCATTCCAGCGCGACGATGCCGCGCGGCAGCGGGGGTGCGTCGAAACGCAGCGCATGGCCGCGAGCGGCGTCGCGATCGGCCGCGCCGAGTCCCTGTCCGACGACGTCGATCGATGCGGTATCGGGATGGCGGCGCAGCGCGGTCGCGAGGTCCGGCACGCGCTCGACGCCGGCGGTTGCGGTGCTTCCGGGCAGCGCGACCGTGCGCGCGTCGCCGCCGGTGGTTGCGGCGGCGCCGGGCGTCAGCACGCGAAGCGTGCGTCCCGGAATCTGCTGCAAGGGTGGAAAAAGCACGAAATACAGAAGCGCCGGAGCTGTCAGTGCCGCGCCGGCGCCGATCCAGCGGCGCCAGCCCGTGCGGCGCTGCGCCTCGGCGAGACCGGCCAGCGCGGCGACGGCCAGCAGCGCGATCACGGCGATCGCAGCGTTCATGGCTCGCCCTCGGCCGCGCGCAGCGCGCCGAGATAGGCGCGTCCGGTCGCATCGGCCGCGGCGCGTCCGCTCGACGCGGCGCTCGCGCGCGGCAGCAGCGGCCAGAGCCGGTCGCGCAGGTCGACGAGGCATGCGCGGCACGCGGGATCGCGGCGCAAGGTATCGGCGGCGGCCGCGAGATCGAGCGCATCCGCGGCCTGCGTGCCGCGGCGCTGCTGCCAGGCGTCCCAGCGCGACCAGTCGGGCAACGCGCCGGCGCGCAGGCGCTGCCAGACCGCTTCGAGATCCGCGTCGCCCGGCGTCGCCGCGACGGCCGCGTTCGTGCCGTCGCGCAGGCCGGCGCGGTCGCCGCTGAGCCGCCGCGTCTCGTCCACGGGCGGCAGTTCGAGGCCGACGCGCGCGAGGTAGATGCGCGTCGCCTGCTGCACGAGCTTGATCTGCTCCAGCGCCTTGTATTCGTAGGGCAGCGCCTGCTGCGGCCGCCCGCTGCGCAGTTCGAGTTCCGCCTGCCACATCTGTTCGAGCGCCACTTTGAGGATCTTCCTGGTTTCCGGGTCGAGCAGCGTCGCGGCTTCGGCGATGTCGTGCGTGTGGCCGTATTCGGCGAGTACGTTGCCGGCGTCGCCGAAGCGCTTCACCGGTGCCGCGGCGCCGTGGTCGTGGCCGTCGTCGGGCGTGTGCGCTTCGGCCTCGTCGTCGTGCTCGTCGTCGTGCGCGTCGGATTCGTCCGCTCCTTCGGCGCGGTCCGGTGCGTGGCCGCGGCCGCCGCTTTCGAATTCCTCGCCGAGAAACTGGCCGTAGCGCAGGCGCAGGATTTTCTGCTCGACGCCGAGCGCGTCGGACTTCGCGACGAAGCGGTCTTCGTTCAGCGACGGGCGCTCGGCGATCAGCGCCTCGGTGTCGATGATGATCTGGCGCTGGCTGCGGAAATACGCCGGCAAGGTCGTGCGCACGAGCCCGTCCATGCCGACGCTGTCGTCGGCCTGCGGCGGGGGCAGGCGCAGGATGTAGCTCGCGCTGCGGCTGGTCTGCGGCTGCGGCGCGCGCGTGTCGGCCACGTCGAAGCGCACGATGAGTTCGTCGCCGGGCGACAGCGCGAGTGCGGCGAGGTCGATGCGATGCCGGTAGCGGCGCTCGCGCGCATCGCCTTCGCCGCGCAGGCGCAGCGTCTCGCGCTTCACGTCGATGTTCTCGCCGCTGCCCTGCGCGCGCACGATCTCGAGCGCCGCCTCGCCGAGCGCGTAGTCGTCGCTCGCGCGGATATCGAAATCCCACTGCGTCTGCGTGCTCTCGCGCAGGCTCAGCGTCCGGTCGGGCGCCTCGACGCGGATCTGCGGCGCGGTGTCGGCGATCACGTCGAGCCGATGGCGGCGCTCGTCGGCGAACGGCCGGCCGGCGTCGATCTCGATGCGATACAGCGCCGCGGTCGCGAGCGTCGTCGCTCCGGCCCAGGTCTCGCCGTCGCGCGCGAGTTCGATCGTGCGGCCGTCGTGGAAGCGCAGCCGCGCCGCGCGCGGCGCCGGCGCGAAGACGAGTTTCCAGGCGAGCGCGCTGCCTTCGGGCACGCGCGCATCGAGTGCGTCGCCGCCGCTGGCCGCGAGCCCGGTGTAGCGCGGCGGCGTGATGTCGAGGCGTGCGCTCGTCAGACGCACGGGACCGTCGGCCGCGGGTGCGTCTCGCTGCGGTAGTGCCGGCGGAGCGGACGGTGCCGGCGACCACAGACTCAGAACCAGCGCGAGCGCGGCGACGGCGCCGCTGGCCGCGAGCGCGGCCGTCGGCAGCGCCGGACGCAGATCGGGCAGCGCGTCGGCCGCGCGCGCGTGCAGGCGCTGCTGCTGCAACTGCGCGAGCGGCGGCAGCGTCGCGGCGTCGGCGAGCAGCAGTTCGGCGCTGTCGTCGAAGCGGCGGTCGGTTGCATCGATGCCGCGCAGCAGCCAGCGCAGGTCATGACGCTGCCGGTCGCGGCCGTCCCAGAGCAGCAGCGTCAGCGCCGCGGCCGCGAGCACGACGAGCGCGGCGGCCGTGCCCGACTGCGCATACGCGAGCCAGGCGAACGCGAGCGCCGGCGGCAGCGCGAGCGTCAGCGCGATCGCACGGCGGCGGCGGCGCACGGCCTGGAGGGCGGCGGCGAGCGGGCGACTCATCGCGTGCGCCCCGCGCAGTGCCACGACGCGACGCGCTCGGCCGCCGCGAGCAGGGCCACGACGAGCGCGAGCAGCGGCGCGAGCGGACGCGGCGCCGGGTCGCCGCGCAGTGCGCCGGTCGACGGCTGCGCGGCTGCGGCGTTCGCGCGGTCGGGCGGTGCCGCAGCCGGCGACAAATGGGAAAACAGCAGGGTGGGAAATGTGGGTTCCAGCAGCGCCGGCAGCGTCGCCGGCACGAGCGGTGCGGCGAAGCGCAGCAGCCGGCCGCGGCCACGCGCCTCGCGGTACAGCAGCGGCGCGCCGCCGGCGTCGCGCGCGACCGCCTCGCCGCGCTCGTACGGCGGCGCGTCGACGAGCGCGATGCCGCCCTCGTCGATCCAGGCGAGCAGCGCGGCCGACGGTTCGCCGGCGAGCCAGAACACGGCGTCCGTGTCAGCCGCGATCGGCGCGTCGGACGCATCGACGGCGAGACGGTAGCGCTCGACGCCGTCGCGATTCGCCGCAGCGACGGCGGCGCGCAGATACGTCGACGCGACGCTGTCGTCGGGCGCGCGCAGCGACAGGTGCTGCAGCGGCAGCGCCGGTGCGGCGGCCGGCACGGGCGGTGCGCTGTCGACGACGCGCCAGTCGACCGGGCGGCTCAGTCGAATCGCGCCGCCGTCGAGGCCGAGCAGCGGCGACGGTGCGATCACGCGCAGCGCCGTCGCCGGCGGCAGTTCCGTGTCGAGTTCGCGCAGCAGGCTCGCGGTCGCCGGCGTGTCGCCAACGGGAGTCGCGCTGCCGAATGCCGGAAATCCGGGCGCCAGCCAGCGCCAGTCGGCATCGGGCGCGGCGAGCGCGGCGCGGGCCTGCGCGGCATCGACGCCGGGGACGACGACGACCCAGGTCGCGCCTGCATCCGATTCGCCGCGGCGCACCGGCGTCGCGATCAGCAGCGCCGCCACGGCGACCAGTGCGAGCCGCAGCAGCAGCAGCGGCCATTGCTCGAGCCGGATGCGGCGCCGCGGCCGTGCCGGGCCGCGCACGAAGCGCAGCGCCGCGAACGGCGTGGGTTTCTGTTCCTGGCGCCGGTTCAGGTGCAGCAGCAGCGGCACGACCAGCGCGGCGAGCGCGGTCAGTCCGAGCGGCAGCAGCAGGCCCAGGCTCATGCCGGCTCGCTCCCGGGACGCGCGCCGAACAACTGCCGCAGCGCGCGGTCGGGCGATTCGTCGAGGTAGTGCACGGCCAGGCGGATGCCGCTCGCGGCGAGCCGCGACGCGAGCGCGGCGTGTGCCTGCGCGAACGCATCCAGGTACGCGGCGCGCGCGCCGGGGCCGTCGGCCAGGATCTCGGTGCCGTTTTCCACATCCATAAAACGCCGGTTGTCGCGGAATGGAAAATCGCGCTCCTCGGCGGTCAGGACGCGGATCATGACGACCTCGCGCCGCGCGGCGGCGAGGCGCTCGGCCAGCGCGATCGCGGCGTCGTCGTGCGCATCGGTCAGCAGCAGCACGAGCGAGGCCGGTGCGATGCGTTCCCAGAGCGGCAGCAGCTGGTCCGCGACCGGCCAGCGGCCTTCGGCCTGCCAGCGCAGCAGTTCCTGCACGCAGCGGTCGCGCTGGCGCGGACCCGAATCGGCCGCGACGAGCGCGAGCGGCGTCAGCGCGGCGTTCGCCGCATCGCTCTGCGCCATCGACGCGCTCGCATCGACGAGCACCCACAGATCAAGCGGCGAGTCGCGCTCGGATTCGCGCACGAAATAGCGGTCGGAACGCGCGTACAGCTTCCAGTCGACGCGGCGCGGTTCGTCGCCGGGCGCGTAGGCGCGGTATTGCGCGAACTCGAGGCCGACGCCGCGGCTGCGGCTGCTGTGCTGGCCGAGCCCCTGCGCGCCCGCGGCGCGGCGCGGCACGAGGCGCAGATCGCGCAGCCGCGCGCGCAGTGCCGGCGTGACGAGTTCGTGGGTCATCGTGCGCCGGCTCCTGCCGGCGAAACGGTGTTCTCCACGGAAATACCTCGGTGTCGGGCTGAGCGCAGCGAAGCCCAACACCGAGGCGTCGCGTACGCGAATTCCATCAACGCGGAAACTCCACGCCCTCGAGCACGGCCGCGACGACGTCGTCGGCGCTGCGGCGTTCGGCCTCGGCGACGAAGGACAGCAGCAGGCGATGGCGCATGACCGGCGCGGCGAGCGCGCGGACGTCCTCGCGCGTCGCGGCGAGGCGGCCGTGCAGCAGCGCGCGCGCCTTGCACGCGAGCACGAGCGACTGGCCCGCACGCGGACCCGCGCCCCAGCGCACCCACTCGCGCACCGCCGTCAACGTCGCCGTCTGCGGCCGCGTCGCGCGCACGAGGCGCGTGATCCAGGTCAGCACGTCCTCGCCGACGGTGACGTCGCGTACGAGCCGCTGCAGCGCGATGAGTTCGTCGCCGCTCATGACCGCAGAGACATCGGCCATCGCGCGGCCGGTGGTCTGCGCGAGGATCGCGCGTTCCTCGGATTCGTCGGGATAGTCGACGCGTACGTGCAGCAGAAAACGGTCGAGCTGCGCTTCGGGCAGCGGATACGTGCCGGCCTGCTCGAGCGGATTCTGCGTCGCGAGCACGAAGAACGGCTGCGGCAGCGCGTGCGTGACGCCGGCATAGCTCACGGTGCGTTCCTGCATCGCTTCGAGCAGCGCGGCCTGCGTCTTGGGCGGCGTGCGATTGAGTTCGTCGGCGAGCAGCAGGTTCGTGAAGATCGGGCCGCGCTGGAATTTGAAATGCCGGCGCCCGGTGCCGTGGTCTTCCTCGAGAATTTCGGTGCCGAGGATGTCGCTCGGCATCAGGTCGGGCGTGAACTGGATGCGGTGGAAATCCAGATGCAGCGCCTGGCCGAGACTGCGCACGAGCAGCGTCTTGCCGAGCCCCGGCACGCCTTCGAGCAGGCAGTGCCCGCCGGCGAGCAGCGCCGTCAGCAGCTGTTCGACGACGGTCTGCTGGCCGACGATCGCCGTGGCAATCGCATCGCGCAGGGCCTGCAGGCGGTCGAGCTGGGTTTGCAGGGAGTGCTCGGTAAGCGGCGTACTCATGCAGTCGTCATCCGGTTGGCGCAGGCGCGTGAAGCGCCCGTGTGCTGATGGACGGATTGTGCGTCGATACGATGCGAGGGCAGTACTGCCATTGGTTGGTACGGCGGCGGGAATCGTCCGGGCGGCGCGCGGGAAACAGAAACGAAACGTCAGTAAGGTGAGCACTCGAGAGCGCGCATCCTCCGGCGATCGCGCCGCTTTCTCGGGTTCTTGCCTGCGGGCCACGAGTTTTCTGTCCGACGACGCACGCCCTGCGGCTGCCGGCTCGGGTCTACGCCGTCAACGCATACACCACGATATTCACCGCGAACTTCGTGTTGTCCTCGGCGAGCCAGCGCTTGTTGCGCCAGTCGTAGTCCCACTCGCAGCCGTAGTCCTTGTTGCTGTAGAGCACGCCGAGGCGGCCGTCGATCTCGATGCCGCGCAGGTGCTCGTGGACGAGGTCGTCGCCCCAGCCGTTGAGTTCGAAGCCGGTCGCCGGCGGATCGTCGAAGCGGAAGAAGCTCGAATAGAGCGGGTGTTTCTTCGGCAGCTTCTTCAGCGCGTCGGCGCCGAAGATCTGCGCCATCTGCGCCTCGAAGGATTTCGCGAACAGTCCGTCGATGTCGTGGTTGCAGTCGTCGACGAAGACGAAGCCGCCGTTGCGCACGTAGCGCTCGAAGTTGCGCTTCTCGTCGGGATTGAACTCGACGAGCTTGTGGCCGGCGAGGTAGCAGAAACTCGCCTGCAGCATGCGCGGATCGGCGAGCGGCAGCACCTGCTCGACCGGATCGACGCGCAGGGTCGTGTACTGGATCAGCGCGTCGATCACGTTCGACGGCATGCGCTGATCGACGTCCCAGTCGCCCGACTCGTACATGAGCCGCGTGAAGCGGAAATCGTAGTTCTTCGTCTCCGCGCGCAGCCGCGGCGCGGCGAACGCACCGGCGCCGGCGGCGAGGAGGAGGCGGAGGAATTCGGAGCGGGTCATGGGCAGGAAAGAGTGGAGAGGAGTGAGAAACGAGAGCAAGCGGAGCGTCGCTTTGCCGGCCCTTTTCCCACTCCTCCTGCTCGTTTCTCGCTCTTACACCGCGTCCGACAGCGACGTGAACGTAAAGTCGCGGATCTTCATCGGCGGAATCATCATGACGAACGGCGATTCGTCGTCGCCGACGCGGACCGGCTTGCCGAGTTCCTCGATGTTGTTGAGCATGATGACCGGCGACTCGTTGAAGCGGAAATTCTTGATCGGATATTTGATCTCGCCGTCTTCGACGTAGAACGTGCCGTCGCGCGTGAGGCCGGTCAGCAGCACGGTCTGCGGATCGACCATGCGGATGTACCACGTGCGCGTCACGAGAATGCCCTTCTTCGTGCTCTTGACGAGGTCCATCGTCGACTTGTCCCCGCCGACCATGATCAGGTTGCCGGGCTGGCCCTGCGCCTTTTTCTTCTTCTGCTCGGCCCAGTAGCGCGAATACTGCAGGTACTCGACCTTGCCCTTGGTGATGATGTCGAGGCGTTCGCGCGGCAGGCCGTCGTTCTGCGCGTCGAACGGCGCGACCGAGGCGACCTTGTCCCACGGGTCGCTGTAGATCGAGACGCGTTCGTCGAACAGTTTTTCGCCGAGCTTGTTGCCGCCGCCCTTCTTCGACAGGAAGCTGCGGCCTTCGTCGGCCTGGCGCGCGTCGAAGCCGAACATCATGAACGAGATCAGCCCGGCGCTCGCGGCCGGTTCGAGGATCACCGTGTACTTGCCGGGTTCGAGCGCCTTGGCGTCGGCGGAACGCTTGGCCTTGTCGATCGCGATCGCGATTTCCTTCTTCGCATCGAACGTGTCGACGTCGGCGACGTTGCGCGCTACCCAGCCCGACCCGCGGCCGTCTTCGGTGCGCACGGTGCAGGTGAAATCGACGCCGGTCGACTTGTTGTAGGCGAAGTTGCCCTTGCTGTTGGCGATCGCGATGAAGCTCTGCGTGTCGACGAAGAAGCCGGCGGCGACGAGCTTGTCGTTCTTGCACGGCTCGATGCAGGCGGCGGCGACGCCGGTGCGGTATTCCGGCGCGATAGCGGCGGTCTTCGCGTTGAAGGTCTCGCTGGCCTTGTATTCCTGCTTGTCGATCGCCGGCATGAATTCCGGATTTTCCGGCGCGAGCTTCGCGAGCTCCTCGGCGCGGCGCACGACTTTTTCGAGCGACGCGTCGTCGAATTCGTTGATCGTCGCGGTGCCGACGCGCTTGCCGAACGCGACCTGCACGCCGAGCTGCAGGTCGTCGACGCTGCCGCTCGTGGACACGCTGTTGAGCGCGTAACGGATGTTGCCCGTGATCGAGCCGGTCAGCTGCGCGCTGCACTCGTCCGCCTTGGACAATTTGACGACTTTCTCCAGGATGGCCTTGGCTTCCTGCTCGGAAAGAATACCCATGATCAGTTCTCCTTCGGATCAGCCGAGGCTGCGTGCGGTGTTGATGACGTTGATGCCGTTGAAGCGCGCCGTCGACGAGCCGTGCGAGACGGCCGACACCTGGCCCGGCTGGCCCTTGCCGTCGAAGAACGAGCCGCCGAGGCGGTAGTCGTCCTTGTCGCAGACCGCGACGCAGGCGTTCCAGAATTCCGGCGTGCGGATCTGGTAGGCCACGTCCTCGATCTGCTCGGTGATCTTGCCGTCCTTGATCTCGTAGAACAGCTGGCCGCCGAACTGCGCGTTGTAGCGCTGCTGGTCGATCGAGAACGAACCGTCGCCGACGATGTAGACGCCGTTCTCGATGTCCTTGATCATGTCGGCCGGGCTCATCTTGCCTTCGCCCGGGGCGAGCGAGACGTTGGCCATGCGCTGGAACTGCACGCTCGACCACGAGTCGGC
>CAMLLF010000089.1 GCA_946480705.1 uncultured Lysobacteraceae bacterium
GCTCGATCGCCGACCAGGCCCGCACGATCCGCATCCCCGTGCACATGATCGAGACGATCAACAAGCTCAACCGCATCAGCCGCCAGATGCTTCAGGAAATGGGCCGCGAGCCCACGCCGGAGGAACTGGCGAAGAAGATGGAGATGCCGGAAGACAAGATCCGCAAGGTCATGAAGATCGCGAAGGAACCGATCTCCATGGAAACGCCGATCGGCGACGACGAAGACTCGCATCTCGGCGACTTCATCGAAGACACGAACGTCGATTCGCCGGTCGACTCGGCGACGAGCACGGGCCTGTCCGAAACCGTGCGCGACGTGCTCGCCGGCCTGACGCCGCGCGAAGCGAAAGTGCTGCGTATGCGCTTCGGCATCGATATGAACACCGATCACACGCTCGAAGAAGTCGGCAAGCAGTTCGACGTCACGCGCGAGCGCATCCGCCAGATCGAAGCCAAGGCCCTGCGCAAGCTGCGTCACCCGAGCCGTTCGGAACAGCTACGTTCGTTCCTCGATCTCGAGTGAGGCGGGAATCGGAAATCGAGAGTCGGGAATCGTAGAAGCTGAAGCCGAACAAGCCACCAGCCCCCTTCGAGGGTCTGGGCCGGCTCTTCAGCCGGAAAGCCAAAAAAGCCCGCACTACGCGGGCTTTTTTGTGTCCGGCATGGCAACGCGATCCCTTACGCCGCCTCGCGCTTCATCGCAACGACACGCTCTCGCGCCTGCTGCGCGAGCGCCTGCCGGTCGGCGATCTCGCTGCTGCGCAGCGGCGTGCCGAACGTCAGCGTAATCGTGCCGGGCCGCACGCGGAACACGCCGCCGAGACTGAGCACCTTGCCCGAGCCCTCGATCGCGACCGGCACCACGTCGGCGCCGGCGTCGAGCGCGACCTGGAACGCGCCGCTCTTGAACGGCAGCACTTCGCCGTCGCGGCTGCGCGTGCCTTCCGGAAACACGCAGAGCGTCGCGCCCTCGCGCACCATTCCGGCGGCTTCCTGCATGCGCTTCGTCGCCTCGCGCGCACTGCCGCGGTCGACGAAGATCATTCCCATCGCGCGCGCGTAGGCACCGACGAACGGCACCTTCGACAATTCCTGCTTCAGCAGGAACTGCAGCGGCACCGGCACCGCACGGAACAGCGCGCAGATATCGATCATCGACTGGTGATTCGCGACGATCACATGCGGCTTCGACCAGTCGACGCGATCGAGCCCGCGAACCACGAGCCGCGCGCCCGAGCCGCGCAGCAGCCCCGGCGCCCAGCAGCGCGCCGCCATGCGCAGCGGCAACCGCCGCCGGCGCGTCACGAGCAGCACGACGAACGCCAGCGTGATCCAGCCGGCCGTCCACAACAACGTAAACACGAGCTGCAGCGCGTTGAACGCCGCCCAGCTCCAGCGCGAGAGTGCCATCCCTTCCTGTTCCCCTGTCCGTTTTCCCGCATGCTGCGCGTGGCGGCGGCATGCTCCCGGCGCGTAGCGTCGCGGGTTCCGGCGCCGCGCTCAAGTCCCGCGCGCCGTGCGCGGCAAGACGCGGGCAGGGCGAGGGCGCGAATCCAGCGCGTCGCCGGTGTCGCGCTCAGGGATCTTCGTCGTCGACGTCCGCGTCGATCAGCCGATCGCGAGCAAATGCGAGCATCAGCCGGCGTGCAAGTGCCTCGCGCGTCAGCGTGGTCTCGACGAGCACGGCGCGCTCCTGCAGATAACGATCGTGCGCGCCGAACGTCGCGTCGAGCGCCGTCACACAGGCGACCGGATCCGGCGACCAGAGCTGCCCGTCGCCCGGCCAGCAGCCATAGACGACGACGGAACGCACGCGCTCCGCTGCCCACTCCGCTTCGGCGAGCCGCGCATGCACCGCGGCGAAGTCGTCGCTGTCGAGCGGCGCACCGCGCAGCACGACGCGATAGCGCGCCAGCGTCCCGCGCGCTGACGTCGTCTCGCCGATGCGCCCATGCCATCGCTGCACGCGGGTCTCCCTGGGTTTCCGTTCGTGTCGCATCGGCAATGGTTGGCGCAAGCGGCATCGCGGCGCATGTGACGATAGTTGAGTAGGGAACGCCGCAGGGATGAAGAAATGTTTAGGTTTTGCAGGCGGTTGGCGTATGGCATCGCTCGCGGCGCGCATGCGTATTCGCGCGGTGCGATGCGGCAGCGACGACGTGATGCGCGGCGTTCATCGCAGTCGATGGCGTCATGTGTTCGTCACCGAAGCCGGCAACCGGCACGCGCGGCCAAGCCGCAAATCCGATGCGGCGAGCTGCGCCTCGTCACGAGCACGCAATTCCGTGAAGCCCTGCAGCCGCGCCACGCCCGGCGCGACTCCGCTACAATTCGCCACTCGCCGACGCGGCTGTCCGTCGTTGCCGGCGGTCCGATACCGCGGTATCGCGGCACTGGTGCAACGCCAGGACTGCCGGTCTTTCCGGGCCTATAGCTCAACGGTTAGAGCAGAGGACTCATAATCCTTTGGTTCACGGTTCGAATCCGTGTGGGCCCACCAACTTTTTCCTGAAGCCGCGCGTATCCGTGCGCGATCCATCGATGTTCGGCCAATCTGGCCAAACATCGATGGACGTCCGGCAAGTTTGGCCAATTGATGGACGACCGCGCCGGACAACCTGACCCGGAGTCGACTGCCTCGCGCTGTCGAAGATCGACGGGAAATGGATGATCGTCAGCAAGTCGTGCAGCGGCCAACGCAAGACGAAAACGCCGTAGTCCGACGATCGATCCTTCCGCTGCGCGGATTCCGTCTCGTCGCGTCGATCGCTGCGAGGCGGGACCTGTTGATCATCGGAGAAGCAGCGGCGTTCACTGCCGCCGCTCCACCTCGAGATGCGTCAGATACAGTCGCGCATCGAATTCGAGCTGGTGATAGTCGGGCTCGATGTGCGAACAGAGCTGATAGAACGATTTGTTGTGCTCGGCTTCCTTCAGATGCGCGAGCTCATGCACGACGATCATCCGGAGAAACGCGGCCGGGGCGTCGCGGAACACCGTTGCAATGCGCATCTCGCGGCTGGCCCTGAGCCGGTCTCCCTGTACGCGGGAGATCGTCGTGTGCGTGCCGAGCGCATGCTTCATGACCTGCAGCTTCGCGTCGTAGATCACCTTGCCCAGCGGCGCTGATTTTCTGAGGTGCCGGTCCTTGATCGCCTGCACGTACTCGTAGAGCTGCCCGTCGGTGCGCACGGCGTGAGATTCGCCGTATTTGTCGGCGAGCATCGTGCCGAGCCGGTCCTGTTCGATCAGTTCGCGCACCCGCGCCTGCAGGTGCGGCGGATAGCCGGCGAGGTATTTCAGCGTATTCATGATCGACCGGGAAGCGCGGACGGCGGGAGCGGCCGGTATGATGGGCCGGAAATCCTCAGCGCGAAACGGCGACATGGCGAAGGCGAATCCTCTCCAGGAACAGCTGCTCAAGGCAGGCCTGGTCAAGAAGTCCAAAGTGGCCGAAGTGGCCCGCGAGCAGAACAAGGCCCGGCATTCCAAGGCGCCGGCCGGACCCAGCGAGATCCAGATCGAGGCGGAACGGGCGCGCGCCGAGAAGGTCGAGCGCGACCGCGCGCTCGCCGCGCAGCAGAAGGCGCAGGCGCGTATTGCAGAGCTGCGTGCGCAGGCGCGGCAGATCATCACCGACAAGAAAGTGCCGTACGCGGGAACGATCGAATATCGCTTCGCCGTGGACGGCGCGTTCCGCACGCTGCTCGTCAACGACGACCTGCGCGGGAAGCTCGCCTGCGGCGCGCTCGTGATCGTGCGGCTCGACGACCGCTTCGAACTGGTTCCGCGCGCGGCCGCCGACAAGGTGCGCGAACGCGATGCCGCCCTGATCGTGCTCGATCATGGTCAGGCCGCGAACGCCGGGCCCTCGGCCGCAACCTCCGAGGACGATGCGTACTACGCGCAGTTCAAGGTGCCCGACGACTTGATCTGGTGACTGCGAAGAACGGAATGCCGCCGTATCGACGCGTCAGCCCGGCAGTTGCACGGACACGCCGGTCTTGACCCGTTCCAGCACGACCTGGGTAGTGAAACTTTTCACATTGCCGTCGGCCAGCAGCACGCGCCGCGTGAATGCGTCATAGGCTTCCATGTCGGCGGCGAGTACGACGAGCATGAAATCGTTCTGGCCGGTCACGTAGTAGCACTGCTGGACTTCGGCGCTCGCGAGCATCTTCTTGCGGAAGCGTGCGAGGTCTTCGGCGCCTTCGCGGTCGAGGTCGACGCCGACGATGCAGGTGACCGGCCTGCCGACCTTGCGCGGGTCGAGTTCGGCGACTTCGCGCCGGATCACGCCGAGCGCGCGCAGGCGCTTGAGCCGGCGCTGCACCGCGGCGACCGACAGGCCGATCTCGTCGGCGATGGCCTTCGCCGGGATGCGCGTGTCGTGCTGCCAGTGCTCGAGAATCCGGTAGTCGAAGGCGTCGAGTGCGGCGTTGTCGTCTTTGTGCATGAGGCAGGGTGCGGATGCGGTTTGGGCGCAGCGGAGCCGGGTCGAACGCGGCCTCGCGACGCGGCGGGACCGCTAGCCTACGGCATCTGCACCAGGGACGAGACATGCGCACGACCGACCCCGCACTGCTGCCCATCCTGACCGACGCCGATCCGCGTCTGCGCGAGCGCGCGGCGCCGGTCGGCGCGATCGGCGCCGAGGTGCACGCCGTCGTCGCGGCGCTTTCGGCCTGCCTGCGTGCGTATCGCGCCGCGCATGGTTTCGGACGCGGCATCGCCGCGCCGCAGCTCGGCATTGCGCGGCGCATCGTCGTGCTCGATCTCGGCGCCGGGCCGATCGCATTGATCGATCCGGAGATCATCTGGCGCGACGCGGAAACCCGCGTCGTCTGGGACGACTGCTTCAGCCTGCCGGGACGGCTCGTGCGCGTGCGGCGGCATCGGTCGGTGTCGCTGCGCTATCGCGACGCGGCGGGACGCGAGCGGCGCTGGGAGAAGCTGCCGTTCGACCTTGCCGAACTCGTGCAGCACGAGCTCGATCATCTCGACGGTGTGCTCATGAGCGACCGCGCCGAGGGTTCCGACGCGATCCGCCCGGCCGACGCGCGTGCGTCGCTCGTGGACGCGGTGCGGCCGGTGCATCGTCTTTCGCTCGCCTCGATCGCCGCGGCGGCCGACGCGATCGACGCGGCGTTCGCGAACTCGCCGCAGTACGACAACGAGGCGCTGTCCGACGCGCTCGGCTGCCGCCTGCTGCTGAAGTTCGAACTGTTCAATCCGATCCGCTGCTTCAAGGGGCGCGGCGCCGACTGGTATCTGCGGCGGCGCCTCGCGCGCGGCGAGCAGGGCGCGCTGGTCTGCGCGAGCGCCGGCAACTTCGGCCAGGCGCTGGCCTATGCCTGCCGCGCGCGCGGCGTCGCGCTGACGGTGTTCGCGGCCGGGACGGCCAACGCGCTGAAGGTGGCGCGCATGCGCGCTCTCGGTGCCGATGTCCGCCTGCACGGCGCCGACTTCGATGCGGCCAAGGCGGCCGCGCGTGTTCATGCATCGCAGAGCAATGCGCAGTTCGTCGAGGACGGCCGCGAGGTCGAGATCAGCGAAGGCGCCGGCACGATCGCGGTCGAGCTGCTGCGCGAGGATCCCGCGCCCGACGCGCTGCTCGTGCCGCTCGGCAACGGCGCATTGCTCAACGGCATCGCGCGCTGGACGCGGGCGCGTTCGCCGGCGACGCGCATCGTCGGCGTCGTCGCGCGCGGTGCGCCGGCGCTGCGCGACAGCTGGCGCAGCGGCCGCGCGGTCTGCGGCGAGCGCGTCGACACGATCGCCGACGGCATTGCCGTGCGCGTGCCGGTCGACGAGGCGCTGTCGGACCTGCATGGCCTCGTCGACGACATCGTCGCTGTCGACGACGCGGATCTCATTGCCGCGATGCGGCTCGTGCACCGCCATGCCGGCGTCGTCGCCGAACCGGCCGGTGTAGCCGGAATTGCGGCCTTGCTCGCGCAGTGCGAGGCCTATGCGGGGCAGCGCGTCGCGAGCGTGCTCTGCGGCGGAAATCTGACGCCCGAACAGATTCACGATTGGCTGTTGGTGGACTAAGGAGAAACACATGATCGATCACGTCGAACTGCAGGTGGCCGATGCGGCCGCCTCGACGAATTTCTTCGCCGCGGCGCTCGCGCCGCTCGGCTATGCCCTGCATGTGCAGGGACCCAGCAACGGCTTCGGCACCGGCATGGAAGCGCTCGATTTCTGGGTGAAGCCCGGCGGGCCGTCGGAGCCGCGGCCGCATGTCGCGTTCAACTGCGCCGACCGCGCGACCGTCGATGCGGCCTATGCCGCGGCGCTGGCCGGCGGCGGCCGCGACCGCGCGGCGCCGGCGCTGCTCGAACGCATTCATCCGCACTATTACGCGGCCTTCGTGCACGACCCCGACGGGCACAACATCGAATTCGTCTGCCATCGCGCGCCGGCCGGCTGAGGCATGCTCGCGCGGCGGCGGCAAATTGCCGCTGCCGCGCATTCCCGCCACAATCGCGGCGCATCGGCGGGGGCGCGCATGGTCGCAACGGCGGCGAAACCAGCACACGTGGGCGGCGCACGACGGTCCGGGGTCGCGCCGTGAGCGGCTACGCCACCCAGGACGCGAAGCTCGACGCACTGCTGCTGCGTGCGCTCATGCTCGAAGGCGACGAGCGCGACGACTACCTCGCCGAACTTCAGACCACGCAGCCCACGACGCACGCGCGTCTGCTGCACCTGCTCGAACTCGCCGAGCGGCCGGTCGGCATGCTGCAGACCGCGAAGGCCGATCGCGACGACATGCTCGCGGCCATGAGCGAGCAGGCCGCGGCGAAGGACGAACACAGCGGCCAGCGCATCGGCACCTGGCGGCTGCTGCGCCAGGTCGGCCGCGGCGGCATGGGCAGCGTCTACGAAGTCGCGCGCGAGGACGGCGTGTTCGTGCAGAAGGCCGCGCTCAAGCTGATCCGCAGCGACTACGCCGCGCCGGACTTCCTCGCGCGCTTCAGCCAGGAACGGCAGATCCTCGCGACGCTGAATCATCCCGGCATCGCGCATCTGCTCGACGGCGGCGAGACCGCCGACGGCCATCCCTACCTCGTCATGGAATTCGTCGACGGCGTGCGCATCGACGCGTGGTGCGACGAGCGCCGGCTCGATATCGATACGCGTCTCGCGCTGTTCCTGCAGGTCGCCGAAGCGGTCGACCACGCGCATGCGCGCCGCGTCGTGCATCGCGATCTAAAACCGTCGAACATCGCGGTCACGGCCGACGGCACGGTCAAGCTGCTCGACTTCGGCATCGGCAAGGTGCTCGACAGCGACGACACGCTCGATCGCCACGAACGCACGGCGACGCGGCTGTTCACGCCCGACTACGCGACGCCCGAGCAGGTGCTCGGCCAGTCGGCAGGCATGCTCTCGGACGTCTATCAGCTCGGCCTGCTGCTCTACGAACTCGTCTGCGGGCAGCACGCGCAGCAGCCGGCGGACGTCACCCAGGCCTCGCTCGAACGCGCGGTCTGCCGCGACGATCCGCCGCTGCCGAGCGCCGCGGCCGCAGCGGCGCCGCCGCCCACCGCCGAGCGCATCGGCGGACTGTCGCCGGCGGCGCTCGCACGAAGGCTGCGCGGCGACCTCGACCTGATCGTGCTGAAGGCGCTGCGCAAGGAGCCCGAGCGGCGCTATGGGGAACTGGATGCTGGAGCGGGCCTGCAACGACCTGCGCCGCTGGCAGCACCACATGCCGGTGCGCGCTCGCCCCGAGACCTGGAGCTATCGCACCGCGCGCTTCGTGCGCCGGCATGCCTGGGCCGTCGCGGCCGCGTCGGTGATCTTCCTGCTGACGGCGGCCTATGCGCTGACGGTCAGCGTCCAGGCACGCGCGATCGCGCAGCAGCGCGACCGCGCCCAGGCCGAGGCGCAGAAGGCCGATCGCGTGAAGTCACTGATCCTGCGGCTGTTCGAAGGTGCGGATCCGACCCAGAGTCTCGGCAAGGAACTCACCGCGCGCGAACTCCTGAATGCAGGCTGGGAATCGATCGAGCGCGAGCTCGGTGCGCAGCCCGACGTGCAGGTCGAACTGCTGACGACGGTCGGTGCGACCTACTACCAGCTCGGCCAGTACGACGAAGCGCAGAAGCTGCTGCTGCGCGCGCGCGACATCGTCGCGGCGCATCCGGAACTGCCGGCGAACGACCGCGCCGCCGCGCTGCGCGCGCTCGGCGTGCTGCTCGGCGCGCAGGATCGTTTCGAAGAGGCCGAAAAGCTGCTGCACGAAGCCGAGGCGCTGTACCGGCAGGGGCGCGACGGCGACGACGCCGAAGTGGCGACCACGGTGCGCGACCGGGGCCAGGTGAAATACGAACGCGCCGACTACGCCGCGGCCGAGGCGTTGTTCCGCGAGTCGCTAATGATGCGGCAGCGCCTGTTCGGCGAGCGCAACTTCGCCGTCGCCGACAGCATCGGCCGCGTCGGCATGGCGCTGCGCGCGCGCGGCGACTACGCGGGCGCCGAGCCGCTGTTGCGGCAGGCGCTCGCATTGCATCGCGAGCTGCTGCCGCCGTTGCATCCGCATATCGCGACGGATCTGTCGAGCCTTGCGTCGATCGAGCGCAATCTCGAGCGCTACGAGCAGGCCGAGGCGCACTACCGCGAAGCGCTCGCGATCATGACGCAGACGCGCGGCGAGGATCATCCGTTCGTGGCGACGATCATGAACAATCTGGCCCGCGCGCTGAAGGCTCGGGACAAGAGCGACGAAGCCGAGGCGCTGCTGCTGCGTGCGCTCGACATCCGGCGCAAGCACCTCGGTGAGCGGCACGCCACGGTCGCCATGAATCTCAGCGACCTGGGCTGGGTCGCCGAAGGCGCCGGCAGGATCGATGCGGCCGAGAACTATTACCGGCAGGCGCTGGCGTTGTACGAGCCGAACCACACGTGGCGCGCGTCGGCCGTGTTCAATCTCGGCAGCGTGCTCGAAGCCCGCGGCGACCTGGCGGGAGCGGAGCGGCAATATCGCGAAGCGCTGCAGACGCAACGTCCGAAATACGGCGACAGGCATGAAGTCATCGGCACCGATCTGTTCTATCTCGGCCGCGTCATCGGCAAACAGGGACGCATCGACGAAGCGCAGGGGCTGCTGCGCGAAGCGCTCGCGAACTACGAAGCGCGCCTGAAACCCGACGACGTCCAGCTCGCGCCGATTCTCCTCGGCCTCGAAAAGAACCTGCGCCGCCCCGCGCAGGCCGCCGAAGGCGATGCGCTGCTGCAGCGCGCGCTCGCGCTGCGCGTGAACGCCTTCGGTGCCGACGACAAGCGCACGAAGGAAGTGCAGGCGCGCATCGACGAATTGAGAATGCGCAGGGCGCAATGAGTGCAGCGCGTTGCGCCGGGGAATGCGAGGTTGTCGGTCGCTCACGCCGAAACACGATTCGAGACCCCAACTGCCGCCGAAGTACTGCGCTTCGGCGGCATGGTCGTATCTTGGAACGGCGGCTTAGGGGGCGGCGACCCGGCGGGACGGCGCAATGCGCTGCGCTTATTGCGCTCTACGTTGATTCAACGAGGTTTCAACGTTGGGTCAATTGCAGCTGCCCTGCACGTCGACCACGACGCGCCGCACGTTGTTGGTTTCGCTCGTCTCGGGAACGTAGGCCGGCGCATCGACCTCGACAACAACGACCGAGATTCCCGACGGCAGGCCGATGCGGCCGTCGACCACGGTTGCGGACATCGGCAGCTGCGCGGGCAGATCGTCGAGCGCGAGCAGCGGGCCGCCCGGGGCCGAGAGCGTCAATGCATT
>CAMLLF010000090.1 GCA_946480705.1 uncultured Lysobacteraceae bacterium
GATTCGTAGATTGGCGATGCGCCTCGCAGCGGACTCAGCAGCCGTTCGCGACCGGCGTCAGCGTGCAGAGCGTCAGGGTCAGCGACTGATCCTCCATCGGCGTGCGGAACAGCACGTCGTTGTTGATCTGCGGACCGACGCCGACCTGGCCGAACTGGCCGATCGCCGGGTTGATCGTCCAGACGATCTGGTTGGTGCCGTTCTGCGGCGTCGTCGCCGTCAATGGAATCAGCAGTTCGAGCCAGAAGCCCTGGTGCATGCCCCAGGCGCCGCTGTTGCCGATGCCGCCGTTCGGCGGCGCCACGCGCCGGCCGTTCGCGCTGACCGGAAACGTCTGCGGACAACCGTAGGCCGGATCGTTGCCGAGGTTGTACAGCGTCGGTCCCTGCGGGCTGCGCGCGAAGCAGAATGCCGGATTGGCCGCCGACGTCGCGAACTGCACGCCGGCCGGCAGTGCGATCTCGATGCCGACGGCGCTGCCGGTGCAGGGATTGCCCGGATGGGCGAGCACGAGATGCGTGTAGAACACTTCGCCGACGGAATGCGTGCGATTCGGCGGCAGGTACGTGAATCCCGTATAGCCCGACACCGTGGTTTCGAGCTGCTGCGTGATGCAGTTGAAGTTCGTCGCGATATTGAGATTCGGCGTGCCGTCGAACCAGTTCAGCACGACATTCGGTTCGGGGGCGGCGCCGGTGCGCAGGGTGGCGGCGTGACCGGATGAGACCAGAAGCGTCGCTGCGAATGCGGCGAGCGGGCGAAGCAGGGAGCGGGGTGGCATGGGAGTCTCCGGTGCGGCAGCGGTATGCGTGGCTACGCAATACCGCACCGGAAACCTCAACCGCCTCGCGATACGGCCCGCGGCGTCACCGGTCGCCGAGCGCGAGCTGCCCCTTGTCGAGGTTCTCGCGCATCATGCGGCGCGTTTCCTTGTGTGCGCGCTCGCGGTCGGCCAGCGTCGCGCACTGCAGTTCCTTGACGTTCGTGCCGGTCGGCGCGCTGTTCTCGCAGATCATGCGGCGGCCGTCCTTCTTCGTCAGGATCGCATTCGCGGTCTCCTGCGCGGCGTAGATCGCGAGCATGTCCTGGTCGTCGAGCTTCGCGTTCATGCGCGCCTCCAGCACCTTGGCGATCGCGCTGAACTGTTTCTCGACTTCGCGCTTCTCCTTGCCCTTGAGGAATTCGAAGCGGCCGCCGTCCTTCATTTCGACGCGGATCGCGGCCACCTGTTCCTCGAAGCTTTCCTGGCGCGAAATGTCGACGAAGCGGTAGGCGCCGGCGTCTTCGGCGTGGACCGCCGGCAGCCACAGCAGAGCAAACGCGAAGGCAAGGCAGGCACGCAGCATTGATGTTCTCCCCGGAAGCCGACGGATTCGGCGTCCAAGGCTAGGGACGCGGCGTGACGAGCGTCAACGCACGGTGTTGCACCGATTGCGGGTTTCGCCGCGCGCTTCAGGCTTCGATCGCCACCTTGAGCCACGCGCGGGCCAGACGCAGGTCGCGGTCGACGGTGCCTTCGGACACGGCCAGGGTCGCGGCGATCTCGGCGCGCGAAAAACCGCCAAAGTATACGAGTTCCACCGTGCGCGCGCGGCGTTCGTCGGTGCGGCCGAGTTCGGCCAGCGCGGCGTCGACGCGCAGCAGCTGCGTATCGGTGTCGACCGCGGCGATCTGGTCGGCCGCGTCGTCGATGTCGACGCGCTCCACGCCGCCACCGCGCTTGTCGGCCTGACGCCGGCGCGCGGCGTCGACGAGGATCTGCCGCGTCGCCTGCGCGATGACGTGGAAGAAGTGGCGCCGGTCTTCCCAGTCGGCGTCGGAACCGAGGATGCGCAGCAGCGCTTCGTGCGCGATCTCGGTCGGCGTCATCGTCGCGCCGGGTGCGGCGCGCAGCGAGTTGGCCGCGATCGCGCGCACGTGGTGATAGACGAGATTGAGCAGCGACTCGCGCGCGCCGCCGTCGCCGGACTGCCAGGCGCGCAGGAGTTCGGTGATCTGATGCGGAGGCGATGCGAGCATGAGCCGGTCCTGCAGACCGGCGACACCGCCGGCGCCGGGATTATCGGGCGTTGCGACGTCGCGGTGCAGGAGCGCGTGCCACAGTCGCGGCGTCGACCGCGTCACACTCCGCGCCCGGCGGCTGTTACGGGCCACCCGGCGGGTCGAGCTGGGCGAGGTGCGCGTCGATTGCGGCGATCCGGCGCCGCTGCCGGCGCACGTACAGCAGCGAGCCGAGGCAGAACGCGGCGACGAGCACGCCGATCAGCGCGAGCTTCAGCGACGGCGGCCAGCCTGCCGCCGTCTCGGGCCTGGGCGTGCCGCGGCTGATCAGGAAACCCGTCAATGCGCCGAGCGGCAGGAACACCGGTCCCCAGAGCGCCATCCGGATCGCGTTGCGGCGTCGTTCGCGCTGCAGCTTCAGCAGCCCGACGGCACTGTCGTTCGCCGCGTGCCAGAGTCCGCGGCGCAGCGAGAAGTTGATCCACACCGACGCCGTCAGCGCGACGATACCGATGCCTGCGCCGACGCGTGCGACGAACCCGGCGTCGCCGAGCAGCAGGTGGGCGACGAGTCCGACCGCAATCACCGCGAGGACCACGTCGAGCGCCATCAGCAGCCGCATCCGGCGGCCGCGCCGCAGCGAAGCCCGCCGCAGCGCCTCGACATCGATCGGCTGCGCCTGCCACGCGGCGGTCAGCGCGCTCCAGTCGTCGTCGGGAATCATTTGCTTTCTCCCATTTGCTGCGTGATGTGCTTGCGCGCGCGGGTCAGGCGTACCGCGACGTTGCCGACGGATATGCCGAGCATGCCGCCGATTTCCTCGTGCGAGAGCCCTTCGAGCGCCAGCGTCACGAGCTGGCGCTGGGCCAGCGGCAGAAGGCGCACGATCGCCGCCAGACGCTGGCCGCGCTGCTGCAGACTCGCGCTGTGCTCCGGACCGCGCTGCGGATCGACGAGGTCTTCGGACACGTCGTCGCGGGCGAGGTCGCGGCTCGCCTGCAGCGCATGGTCGACCGCACGGTTGTGGGCGATGCGCAGCACGAAGGTCTTCAGCGTTGCGTCGCCGCGAAAGCGCGGCAGGCTCTGCCAGATCGCGAGCAGGATCTCCTGGCCGAGCTCGTCGCGGCGCGCCGCATTCGCCTCGAACGCCGCGGCGATGCGCGCGATCGCCGGGCCATGCTCGGCGACGATCGCGTCGAGGCTGTGCGGCGTCGTCATCGGCGTGCCGCCGGCCGCCGGGCGCAGCGCTCGCTCATACGTTGATCACGTAGCGTTCGCTCGCGAGGCGGCGCGCGGCGAATCCGACGCAGGCGGCGGCGAGCGCGAGCGACATGCCCATAGCGGTCATTGCGTACCGGAAATCGATCGTGCCGTCGCGCGCCATGTCGAGCACGAGCGTCTGTTCGGCGAGCAGCGGGACGCGATACCACCACGGCTGCACGTCGAGCCCGAGCGCCGGCACGAAAGCCGGCACGAGCGCGGCGACGAGCACGAGCATCATCGTTGACTGCGCTTCCTTGAACGAGCGCGAATTCAGCGCGATCGCGAGCTGCACGGCCGGCGCGAGCAGGCACAGCGGCAGCGCCGTGAGATAGAGCAGCGCGAGGTCCGGCGCATCGACCTGCCACGACAATCCGATGTTCTCCAGCGGCAGCGACTGCAGCATGAAATGGCCCGCGACGAATTCGAGCGCCAGCCCCACGGCGCAGAATACGGCGGCCGCCAGCCACTTGCCCACGACGAGATCGAGTCCGTGCACGGGCTGGGCGAGCAGGATCTCCAGCGAGCGCCGCTCGCGCTCGCCGGCACTGCTGTCGATCGCGATGTCCATGCCGAAATAGAACACGGCAAGCAGGAAGATGCCGAACAGCACGGCGACATGGCGGCCGGCGCGCGTCGCGGGCGTGGCCGTGTCGAAGCGGTCGACGACGAGGGGACTCAGGTGCGCGAGCGACACGCCGTGGCCGATCAGGCGCGCGGCCGTCGTCTCGCGGCTGTAGGACTCCAGCGCCTTCGTGACCTTGTCGAGCAGCGCCGGCTTCACGCGGACGCTGTCGTGCCACAGCGCGATGCGCGCGGGCGCCTGGGCCGCGTGGCGCTGCGCGAAATCGTCGCTGACGTGGACGGCGGCGGTGTAGCGGCGGTCTGCCGCGATCTGCTGCAGCGCCGCCTCGTCTGCGGCCTCGACCGGCTCGGTCGCGATGCCGGCCTGTTCCAGGTGCGCGACGAGCTGCGGCGCGCGTGCCGCGCCTGCGACGGCGACGTGGACCTCTTCGGTATCGGCGCGCGTCTGCTTGACGATCGTGTTGTTGAGCGCCACCCACATCAGCAGCGGATACAGCAGGGTCATGACCGCGAGGCTGCGCAGCGAGCGCCGGTCGCGCAACGCGTCGCGCAGTTCCTTGTCGAGGACGATCCACCATTTGCGGTTCATGCGGCCATTCCTTCCGCGGTGCCGGTCAGTGCGACGAACGCGTCTTCGAGATGCGGCGTGCCGGTGCGCGCGCAGAGCGCCGCGGCCGTGCCGCACGCGACGCTGCGGCCCCTGGCCACGACGACCACGTCGTCGCAGAGCTGGGCGACTTCCTGCATCACATGGCTCGCCAGAACGATGCAGCAGCCGTCGTCGCGCAGGCGCAGCAGCGCGCCGCGCAGCGCGCGTGCGCTGACCACGTCGAGGCCGCGGCCCGGTTCGTCGAGCAGCAGGTTGCGCGGCCGGTGCAGCAGCGCGCGCGCGAGCGCGACCTTCATGCGCTGGCCCTGCGAGAAACCTGCGGCGCGGCGGTCGAGGATGTCGTCGAGGCCGACCAGCGCGACGATCTCGTCGGTCGCGCGCGCGACGCCGGTGCGGCTCATGCCGTGCAGGCGGCCGAAGTAGGCGAGGTGTTCGCGCGTGGTCAGGCGCGGATACAGTCCGACCTGATCGGTGACGATGCCCAGGCGCTGCCGCGCGGCGAGCGGATCGCGCGCCGGATCGATCCGGTCGACGGCGGCGCTGCCGCGGTCGGGCCTGAGCAGTCCGAACAGGATGCGCAGCGCAGTGGTCTTGCCGGCGCCGTTGGGGCCGAGCAGCGCGGTGATGCAGCCGTCGCGCGCGACGAACTGGAGGCCGTCCAGCGCGGCGACCGCGCCGAATGATTTGTATACGTTTTCCAGGGTGATCATGCGAGGTTTCCGGGCGGGAGGAAATGCGGCGCGGCGGTCACGGCGCAGCGCCGGCCGTATCGGTCTGGAATGCCGGCACCGGGTTGTCGGCGAGGCACGCGGGATCGACCGGCTGCGTCGGCGCATCGAGAAAGCGGCGCAGCAGCGACGGTGCGCAGCCGGTGCCGGAGACGATGTGGCCGGCATTGCGCACGACGATGTGCTGCGCTCGAGGCAGCACCGGCAGCACGCGTTCGGCGCGCGACGGAGGCGTGACCGGATCGAGCGTGCCGGACAGCAGCAGCGCCGGGATCGGCAGCGGGCGCGACGCCGGCAAGGCGACCGCCGGCAGCGCGAGCGCGCCGCAGATCGCGTCGAACTCGGCGAGACTGCGCCCGCCGAACGTGCGCGAGTTCGCCTGCTCCGCGCGGCGAGAGGCGTCGAGCCGCGGCCAGTCCTCGCGGCATGCGATCGTCATGAGCAGCCCTCCCGCCGGCGGTGCGATGGCGACATCGACGCTGCTCGCCTGGACCGCAAGCAGCGGACGCCAATCGCCCGCCCGCGCGCGCGCGATCAGGTAGGGCACGCGCGCTGCGCTGCGCGGCGAATAGAGCAGGTGCTTGATCGTCTGCAGCAGGCGCAGACGCGAGACCGGTGCCGCGACCGGCCGTCCGCTGCGCGGATGCGGCAGCGTCGCCGTCGCAGCGGCGGCGTCGAGGTTGCGCAGCAGCGCGTCCAGATCGTTCGCGAGCGATGGAAACGCGCGTGCGCAGTCGGCGTCGCCGGCGCAGCGCTGCAGCAGCGCGTCGAGCGCGGCCTGGAACGCGAGGTCGTCCGCGCCGATGATCAGGTCCGCGTCGACGACGCCGTCGAGGATCAGGCTGCGCACCTGCGCCGGATGACGCTGCGCGTAGACCTGCGCGAGCCGCGTGCCGTAGGAACCGCCCCAGAGATTGATCCGCTCCGCGCCGAGCGCGATGCGCACGCGATCCAGATCCTCGGCCGCGCTTTCGGTCGAGTACGTCAGCAGCGACTCGCTGAAACCGCGCAGGCAGGCCAGCGTCGCGTCGCGCAGTGCTTCGTCGCCGCGCGTCAGCGGATCGCTGCCGTCGTCGCAATTCAGGCGTCCCGAGCGGCCCGTGCCGCGCGGGTCGATGAAGACGATGTCACGGCTGGCACGGGCTTTCGCGAGCGCGGTGTCGAGCAGCATGACAATGTCGCTGCCGGCCTGGCCGGGCCCGCCGGCGAGCACGAACACGGGATCGGGCTCGGCCTGCGCACGCACCGCAGGCGCGAGCGCGATGTGCAGGTCGATGCTGCCCTTGGCCGCGTCCGCGTAGTCGCGCGGCACGGCCATGGCGGTGCAGCGCAGCGCATCGCCATGGCCGGACAGGTGGCAGGACTGCCAGGTTGCCGCCGCGACGAGGCGCGCTCCGCACAGTGTCAGCAGGCCGATCAGATAAATCCATGCGCGCATCCGGAGCACCTCGATTCGTGTCGATGTGCTTCTAGTCCGGGCGTGGAGGAAAACCTTACAGGCAGGACGGAGGGAGCGGCCGGGACCGGCGCTGTTTCCTACCGACTCAATACTTTTGCTACAGGCACGCCGCGGTTTCCGCGACGTCGCCGACGCACAGCTGCGGCGGCGCTTCGGACGCCGGCTGCGGCAGTCCCTGCGACAGATCGTCGGCATAGGCCGGCGCACCGGCATACGGTGCGCGCAGCGTCATGTGCCAGCCGCGCGCGGCGAGCGCGCGCTGCGCCATGGTCGACGCCTCGCCGCCGACGAGCACGGTCTTGTCCTCGATGCGGAATTGCGGCGCGGCGAAGAACTCGCCCATGTCCGCGGTCCAGCTGAGCCAGTCCAGCGGCAGCGGCAGCAGCAGCCGGTCGTCGTCGCCGCGCCAGGCGAGCGCCGCACCGACGACGAACAGTTCGCCGCCCTGCGCGCCGTGCCGGCGGATCAGTCGCAATGCATTGACGAGATAGCGCGCTTCCAGTTCGCTGCGCGTGCCCGCGCCGATCTCGATCAGATCGTTGCAGCCGCGCGCCGGTTTCAGCGCATCCAGTTCGTCGGCGAACGCCGTGCGCAGACTGTCGTTGAAGCCGCCGCGGCGCAGGAACTGACGTACCGCGAATTCATCGCTGCACCACTGCGCGAGACGCCGCCGGTTGCGCTCGCGCAGGTTTTCCTCGTCGAGTTCCCAGACCAGCGAGTTCAGCCGTCCGCCGACCGAGATCACCTCGGCCGCCGTGCCGCCGACCGCGTCGAGCGCCGCGCCGCCGCTGAAGTTGCCCGCGACGGCGGCCCAGGCCAGCGTGTCGAGCCGTTCGCGCAGCAGCGGATTGCTCGAGCTCGGGTCGACGCCGAGATGCTTCGCCATTTCACGGCGCATCGTGTTGTAATCGAGCTGACGCTTGGCCTCGCGTCCGATTTCCTTGCCGATGCTGCCGTACCAGGGCTTGTCCCGCCGGGTCGCGGTTTCGCCCCGCAGCGGCGCGCGCGCCGCGCTCATCGGCGCCTGCGGCGCGCGGAACGGATCGCCGTCGGCGCCGAACTCGCGCGCGGCGCGGTCGCCGACCGACTGCGCGCGGCCGCTCCAGCGCTGCACCTGCTTGCGGAAATAACGCGCGACGCCGGACGGCAGTCCGGCCAGCGTATCGATCGGATGCGACACGACCTGCCAGACCGACTTGCCGGTCTTCTTCATTTTCCCGCCGAGCGCATGCGCGAACGCGCCGCTGCGGCTCGCGCGCTCGAGCGTTTCGATCGCGGGAACCTCGGCCTGGCGGATCGCGAGCAGCTCGACGCTTTCCGCCGGCACTTCGCCGAACGGCGTCGAGAGTTCGAAGCGCGCCATGTAGCCGTGCACGACGGCCTGCGGCGCGACCGTCGCGTTCGGCGCCGACAGCAGCGCCGGCTGCACGATCGCGGCCGCGTTCAAGGTCGGCTCCGCCTCGAACGCGTCCTCGGCACGGAGATCGCCCGCCGCGACGAGCGCGGCGAACAAACAATGTGAAAAACGCGACATCATGCGCGGTCGGCCGGCGCCGGCGGGCGCCGCGCCGGCATCAGTTCCAGCTGCAGACGACCTTGCCGCAGTTGCCGGCTTCCATGAGTTCGAAGCCGCGCTGGAAGTCGTCGATGTGGATCTGGTGCGTCAGCACCTTGGCCAGCGGGAAGCCGGTCAGCACCATCTGCGTCATCTTGTACCAGGTCTCGTACATGCGGCGGCCATAGATGCCGTGCAGCACGAGGCCCTTGAAGATGACCTTGTCCCAGTCGATGCCGGCGCCCTTGGGCAGGATGCCGAGCAGCGCGATCTTGCCGCCGTGATACATGCAGTCGAGCATGTCGGCGAAGGCGCGCTGGTTGCCGCTCATTTCGAGGCCGACGTCGAAGCCCTCGATGTGCAGTTCCTTGACGACGTCCTTGATCGACTGCTTGGCGACGTTGACGACGCGCGTCGCGCCCATTTCGGCGGCGAGCTTCAGGCGGTAGTCGTTGACGTCGGTGACGACGACGTTGCGCGCGCCGACATGCTTGCAGATGCCTGCGGCGATGATGCCGATCGGACCCGCGCCGGTGATCAGCACGTCCTCGCCGATCAGGTCGAATTCGAGCGCGCAGTGCGCGGCGTTGCCGTAAGGATCGAAGAACGCGGCGAGCTCCGACGGAATCTGGTCGGGAATCGGCCAGAGGTTTGAAGCGGGCATGGCAATGTACTCGGCGAACGCGCCGTGGCGATTGACGCCGATGCCGATGGTGTTGGGGCACAGATGCTGGCGCCCGGCGCGGCAGTTGCGGCAGTGGCCGCAGACGATGTGGCCTTCGGCCGACACGCGCTGTCCGACCTGATAGCCGCGCACGCCGGCGCCCATGTCGACGATGCGCCCGACGAACTCGTGACCGATGACGAGACCCGGCTTGATCGTACGCTGCGACCACTCGTCCCATTTGTAGATGTGCAGGTCGGTGCCGCAGATCGCGGTCTTCTCGAGCTTGATCAGCACTTCGTTCGGGCCGGGCGCGGGCACCGGCACCTGTTCCATCCAGATGCCCTTCTCGGCATGGCGCTTGACCAGCGCTTTCATCGTCTGTGCGGCCATGCGCCACTCCCTGCGGATTCGAGGGCGCGGATTATAGCGCCCGTCCCGTCCAGGGCTGTGGGAGGGGATTCAGCCCCGATGCTCTGCCGCCAGGAGAAAAGCATCGGGGCTGAAGCCCCTCCCACAGCGCGTAGTCAGCGCAGCTCCATCCGCCAGCCGAGCCCGAAGGTGCGCTCGTGCAGGAAATCGTGCGCGAAGCGCTGCCGGTACTCGACGAAGCCCGAGTGGCCGCGAGTGAAGGTGAAGGCCGACGACAGCGCCAGCTCGCCCCACGCGCGGTCGGGGTCCTCGGTGGCGAAGGTGATGAGGTTGTCGAGCGCGTCGTCGGCCAGCTGCACGGTGACCTGGCGGCGCTCGTTCGCGAACTCTCGGCGCCAACCGAGCTTCAGCGACGGCTGCCACACGCCCCACGACGTCGACACCGTGCGCCCGATGCGCGCCTCGACGCGGCCGCGGCGCGTCTCGATCGCGCGGCCGGGAACCTCGAGCGCCAGTCCACCGC
>CAMLLF010000091.1 GCA_946480705.1 uncultured Lysobacteraceae bacterium
GCGAATCCGGCGGCACGCAGACGGGATCGCCCGCGAACGCTTCGCGCCAGACGAACCCCGGATGGCAGGTATTCGGACCCGAGTGGCCGTGGCCGGCGACGCGTGATGCCGCCGCGCCGTTCTCCGCACGGGTCCGGTCGCGGACGTCGGGTGTCACGCAGACGTGATCCTGGGGGCTCGCTTCGCGCCAGACGTATCCCTGGGCGCAGGTGTCCGGCCCCCAGTTGCAGTCGTTCGACTGCGTGCTCTCGCGATCGCAGGCGACGAACAGCGACGAGATGCGATCGTTCCAGGCCGAACCGACGTACTGCGCCGCGCCGCCGCCGGCGAACCGCCGCGATGCGCCGGCGAAATCGCGGTGCTCGAATGCGGTCAGCTCGCAGCGATCGGCGCAGGCGATAGCCGATATGCGGTCGTTCCAGGCGTCGCCGACGTAGTTCCGGTTCACGCCGGGCCGGATGTTGCGGCGGTCGCCGCCGAATTCCGCGTGTTCGTAGTAGTCGCAGCTTTCCGGCGCGACCGCCGGTCCGCCGGAGGTCACGACTTCATCCTGCGCCCAGGCCATTGCGGCGATCAGCGACAGGCACGCGGCGTACCGGCGCAGCGCGCGCGTCCGCAGGGACGAATAGTGCGTAGTCATGGGGCGAGCTCCGGAGCCGACTCGGACGAGTCAGTCCACTAGTGGTTTTTGCGCCCCGGTTTCTCTCAGTGCGGCGGCGCTCCGGCGGGCGCCCGGGTTGCCGTGCATGCGACGGCGATGCGCTACAGCTGCCGGCCGCTGCTCTCGCTCGCCATCGGAATCGCGTTACGGCCGTCGCCGCCGCCGTCGGCACCCTGCGCGGCGGCGATCGAAGGCATCGTCGTACCGCCGATCGAGGTCGCTGCCGATGGCGGCCATGCCTGGGGCCGGCTCGGCGCGGTGATTCCCGCGAACGGCTCGTGCATGATCGGCGTCGATGTCGCAGCCACCGCGGCGACCGCCACGGTGACGGCGACTGCGCCGTAAGGAAACGACCGAAAATTCCGGCAGCGTGTGCGCCTTCAGCGCCGTTCGGAATCGCGGCGTCCGCGCATCGCACCTCGTGCCGGCTGTGCTGCGCGTTTCAGAACTGATACCCCACCTCGACCCCGTACATCCGCGGCGCGCTGATCGTCGCGTAGGTCGTGCCGAACACGTCGGTCGTGTAATTTCCGACATTTTCCACATAGCGCTTGTCGAACAGGTTCGTCGCGAACGCGCCGACGCGCCAGTGCTCGCTCGCGTCGGTCCAGCCCAGGCGCAGGTCGGTGCGTTGCTGCGCGGCGCCGACGTCGACGTTCGGGCTCACGCTGCAGTCGCCCTGCAGCTGCGAATCGGCGTTGCAGCGGCTCTTGCCGCGATACGCGTGGCGCAGCGCGAGGGTCAGGGCGCCGGCGCTGTCGAAATCCCAGCGATACTGCGCGCCGAGCGAGAACGACAGGTACGGCTCGCCCGTGGCCTGGCCGGACAGATCGCGTCCGCTCGGCGTGAGCTTGTCCTTGTAGGTCGCGTCGATGAACGCGAGGTTCGCGTCGAAGGTCAGTGCATCGCTGGGCTGCCACTGCAGGCCCGCGTCCACGCCCCAGGCCTTCTCGTCGCTGGTGTCCACGAGATAGCGCGGCACGCCGCTGCCGGCGCTGTTGGGATCGAGGCGGATCGCCTGGCGGTCGGAATAGACGTAGTAGAACGCCGACGCGTTCCAGAGCAGGCCGTGTTCGTAGTCGGCCTGCTTGATGCCGGCCTCGAGATTCCAGACGTCCTCGTTGTCGAATTTCGCGCCGATGTCGAGGCTGTTGTAGCCGCCGGCCTTGTAGCCCTTGGCGAGCGAGGCGAACAGCATCGTGTCCGGCGTGGCCTGGAAGTCGATGACGAGGCGCGGGCTGAAATCGCTCCAGGAATCGCTGTCGCGCACGGTCACGCCTTCGAGCGCGCCGTTGGCGAACACGATGTCGCTGCTTGCGACGCCGAGCGCAAACAGCGCCGGCTCCTGCAGTTCCGGCGGCAGGCCCGCGATGATCGGCAGCAACTGCTCGATCGTGCCGTCGAGCGTCGGCGCGCTGCGCGGTCCGTTGAACCAGCTGAATTTCTTTTCGTCGCGCGTGTAGCGCAGGCCGACCGTGAGATTCGTACGGTCGCTCAGGGCCCAGATCGTGTCGCCGAACAGCGCGTAGGCGCGCGAGTCGGCGGTGTTGATCATTTCCTCGCGCCAGCGGTGGTCGCGCAGGCTCAGCGGCACGTCGAACGACGCGAGCACGTCGCTGAAATAGCCGAACAGCGTGCCGGTCGGCGTCGGCGCGACGCCCTGCGTGCGGATCAGCGTGTCGAGGCTGTCGGTGAACACGTTGACCTGCGAGGTCTGGTCGGCCTTTTCGCGGAAATAGCTCGTGCCGGCGACCCAGTTGAGCGTGTCGGTTTCGCCGGAGAACTTGAATTCCTGGTAGAAGCTGCGGTTGTCCTCGATGTTGGCCGTGTCGAGGTAGAGATAGCGGCGGTTCGTGCCGTCCTCGTCCTCGCGATTGATCGTGTCGAATTCGCGCCAGGCGGTCGTCGAGGTGAAATGACCCCAGCCCGCGTCGTGGTTGATCGCGAGCGTCGCGCCGTCGAACGTGCGCGATTCCTCGTTGCCCTCGACGTCGTTGAACACGCTCGCGTGGCGCGGATCGAGAAACGTCGCCGGATTCGGCGGGACTTCCGGATAGTCGGGCGAGGGCGGCAGCGGCACGATGCCGATCGCCGGCCGCGCGAGCTGGTCGAGGCGTTCGTGGTCCCAGGTCAGCACCGCGTTCGTCGCGCTGCCGACATCCCAGCGGAACGCCGCACGCGTCGCCCAGTTGTCCTCGCCGTTGAGATCGCGCCCGGTCGCCGCATCGCGCAGCCAGCCGTCGGATTCGTTGCGCAGCGCGCTGATGCGCAGCGCCGTGGTTTCCCCGAGCGGCGTGTTGATCAGGCCGTCCAGGTAGCGCTGGCCGTCGCTGCCGAAGCGCGTCGTCACACGGCCTTCGAGTTCGCGGCCCGGCTGCTTGCTGATCAGCGACACCGCGCCGGCCGCGCTGTTGCGGCCGAACAGCGTGCCCTGCGGTCCCTTCAGCACCTCGATGCGCTCGACGTCGTTGAACGCGAGCACCGAGCCGCCCGAGCGCGCCGAGTAGACGCCGTCGACGTAGACGCCGACCGCGGGATCCGTGCCGATGCCGAAGTCGCCGGTGCTGATGCCGCGAATCGCGAAATACGGCTGGGTCTTCTGGCCGCTGACGACGAGGCCCGGCACGAAAGTGTCGAGATCCTGGATGTCGTAGGCCGTGGTCTGCTCGATGAGTTTTTCATCGACGACCTGGATCGCGATCGGCACCTCCTGCAGTTCCTGCTCGCGGCTCTGCGCCGTGACGACGACGGGTTCGAGGCGGCTGTCCTCGGCGTCGGTGGGCTGCGCCGCCGCCGGCAATGCCGCGGCGACGGCGGAAACGAGCAGGGCCTGACGCAGGCTGGCAACGAGCTGGCGGCGCGTTAATTTCATGGAAGCTCCCCGGGGCAGTATGGGTTGTCGCGTTGTTGTCATGTGGAGAAAAGAGTGGAGACGAGCGAGAACGAGCAAACGCGTCCCCGCTCAGCCCGCACTCGTTTCTCGCTCCTCTCCGCTCGTCACTCTCACTCGCAGCTCCCTCGCAGCGAATCAATCCATTCCCCTACCAGCCGCGCGCCCTCCCGGTGCGCGACCGATCGTCCGAGCTCCGGCATCATCACGGCCGGGTCGGTGCTCTCCATGCGATACAGCAGTACCGAGCCGGCGGCATCGCCGGGCTTGATGTCGTAGAGCCGGTTGCCGGTGCCTTTGCCCGCGGCGACCGGCTGCTTGCAGATGCCGAAATGGATGCCGGGTTCGTGCGCGACGTCGAGGAACAGGCCCGAGGTGTTGGCCGGTCCCTTCGCGCTGTGACAGTGGCCGCAGTTGATGTCGAGGTAGGCGCGCGCACGTGCGGCGATGTCGGCCTGCGCGTCGCGCGCGTCGGCGGCGCGCGGTGCGGCTGCCGGCGCGCCGCTCAGATAGCCGGCGGCGGCGAGTTTTTCCAGTTGATTCGCGCGTCCGCCCGCATAGTCGAAATCGCGATTCAGATGGCGCGCCTTCGGCCCGATCGGCTGCAATGTGCGCGCGAGGTTGTCGGTGTTGTGGCAGCTCGCGCACTGGTTCTGGTCGGGCACCTGATACGCGAGTTCTTCCGACGCGCCGGATGCGTCGACGAGATCGAGCGGCACGAGCGCGCCGATGCGCTGCAAGGTCGCGTCGCGCTGGTCGTCGTCCCAGACGTAGGGAAACGCGATCCAGCCCGATTCGCGGCGCACGAGCAGCCGCGTCTCGATCAGCCGCACGCGGCGCAGGTCGAGCGTCTCGCCGGCGAGGCTCGGTGCGGCCGGGTCGCTGCGCGCGACGCGCCGGCCGTCCCAGCCGCCGTCGGGCAGCGGGAAATAGAAGGTCTTGCTGATCACCGTGCCGACCGGAAAGTCGAATGCGGTTTCCGGGGCGTACGTCGCGCTGACGCCGGGCGGCATCCAGACCGTGCGCAGCTTGTGCGCGTAGTCGCTGAACAGCGGCGTGTTCAGATCGAACGGCAGCACGCGTGCGTTGAGCGACAGCGTGCGGCCGTCGCTCGCGAGCAGATGCCATTCCGACAGTTTCGCCGGCATGCCCTCGGCGAAGAAGCGCACCGGCGGCGGCGTGCGCGCGCACGCGGCGAGCACGAGGCACAGCAGCGTCAGCGCCGCGACCCGCAGCGCGGTCCTGCGCATGTCAGCCCCGGCGCAGGTCGACCGCGGGCAGCTTCGGCAGGCTGCAGCGGAACGGCGTCATGTCGCTGTTCGGATTGTCGTAGCCGTTCGGGCCGTCGGCGTTGACGACACCCGAGACGTTGTCGAGACAGATCTGCGGACCCGCGGCCGGCTGGCCGTCGACGACGCGCCTGGCGTTGAAATAGCCGTCCCAGAGCACGTCGGGAAAGCTGCCGGTGAGGCCGACCGCGGCGACCCTGAGCGCCTTGAGGTCGAGCCCGTCGGGCGAGTCGCCGCCGCCCTTGAGGCGATTGCCGTAGACGTAGATGCGCTCAGGATACGGATCGAAGCCCTCGGCCATGCTGCTGTCCTTGTAGCCCGTCGAATAGACGCTCGACACGATGATGTTCGCGGTCGCGTTGTCGGCGATGTCGTTGTCGAAGATCTCCACGTCGTCGTTGGAATTGACGAGCATGCCCGAGCCGGCCGGCACGCTCGCGACCGGCGTGCCCTTCGCGCCGAAGTTGCCGGTGTTGTTGCCGACGATGCGATTCTTGTAGACGCGGATCCGGCCGCCTTGCTGCGACAGCGCCGGCATGTTGAACACGAGGATGCCGCCGGTGTTGTTCGTCGCGACGTTGTCGTAGACGTCGGCGCTGATCGTGTTCTCGATCTCGATGCCGGCCACGTTGAACTCGGCGCGGCTGCGCCGCACGATCACGTCGCGCGACTGGCCGACGTAGATGCCCGCGTCCGACGCCGCGATCGCGACGCAGTCCTCGATCAGCACGTTCGTGGTCTTGACCGGATAGAGCCCGTAGGCGCCGTTCTTCGTGCTCGGCCCGCCGGTCCACTGCACCTTGACCGCGCGGATCGTCACGTTCTTCGATTCGCTGATCTTCAGGCCGTCGCCCTTGGAGTCCTCGATCGTCAGATTCTCGATCGTGAAATCGTCGCCGTTGACGAGCAGCCCTTCGGCGCCGGCCTTCTGCCCCTTGAACGTCAGCACGCTCTTGTCCATGCCCGCGCCGCGGATCGTGATGCCGCTCGCGCGCAGCGTCAGGCTGCGGTCGAACGCGAAGCGGCCCGCGGGAATCTCGATCACGTCGCCCGGCTTCGCGTCGAGCAGCTGCTGCTGCAGCTTCGGCGCATAGGCCGTGTCGGCCGCCGGCGCAGGCGGCGTCGCCTCGCCGCAGCCGGCCAGCAGCAGGGCGAACGCGATCGTGGGTATACATTGACGCATGACGGGCTCCGGGCCGGGGATCGAGGAAGTCTTGTGCGGTCGCCGCATCACAAGTGAGGGCCGCAACGGCATACTTGGGGGGGCAAAACGGCCAGGCGACGACAGGCAACGATGGCGGCCACGCACAATGCGATCGACGATCCGCGGTTCTCCGCAGCGATACTGCCGACCAATATCCTGAGCGGTCTCGTGCAGATCGCGCAGGAGCGCGGCGTCGATGCGAGCGCCTGGTTCGCCGGCTTCGCCCTGAGCCCGAACGACATCTGCGACCCGAGCGCGAGGGTGTCGTACCGCCAGGCCGTGGCCATCATCCGCCGCGCGATCGGCGCCATGGCCGACCCGGCGCTCGGTCTTCTGATCGGACGCCACCAGGACATCGGCAACTTCGGCCTGCTCGGCCTCGCGATGAAGACGGCACGCAGCTTCGGCGACGCGATCGCGCTCGGCATCACCTACCAGCGCGCGACCGGAACGCTGCTCGATCTCGAAGTGCAGACGCTCGCAGCCGGCGAGATCGCGCTGTTCGCGCGCGCGCCGGTCGACGATCCCGTGGTGCTGCCGTTTCTCTGCGAGGAAATGTTCTCGAGCGTGCTCGCGGTCGGCCGCGAACTCGCCGGCGTGGCGTTGAAACCGCTGCGGCTCGAACTGGCGTATGCCGAGCCCGCGCACGTCGAGGAATACCGCGCGCTGTTCCGCTGCGAGCTGCGCTTCGGCAGCACGCACAACTGCCTCGTCGTCGACGCGCAGACGCTCGATCATCCGTTTCCGAACTACAACCCGGTCACCGCGCGCCAGGCGCTCGCCGCGCTGCTGCGCGAACTGGAAGCGATGCCCGCCGCGCGCAGCGAAACCGTTGCCGCGGTCGAGCGTCAGCTGCGCCAGCGCATCGCGCAGAATCCGCGGCTGCTCGACGTCGCCGTGTCGCTGTATCGCAGCGAACGCACGCTGCGCCGCCAGCTCGCCGGCGAGGGCGAGAGCTTCACGACGATCCACGACCGCGTGCGCTGCGAACGCGCGATCGAACTGCTGCGCGACCGCCGCCTGACCGTCGCCGAAGTCGGCACCCAGGTCGGTTTCCGCGCGTTCAAGCGCTGGACCGGGCGCACGCCGACGGAATTGCGCGAGGCGTAGGGCAGGAACGAGTGAAGGGAGTGAGAAACGAGTGAGCACGCGGCGAACTTCCGCAGTCACTCTTTTCTCGCTCCTGTTCACTCGTTTCCACTTTCTGCCCGCGCCGGTTTGGTGCTGCGCAGCATTGTCCACAACCGCGCCCGCCCGTGCGCTTGTCCGCATTTCCCCCCTCGCATAGCCGCTGCGGCCCTCGCTGGCGCTGCGCTCGCATCCAAGACTCGCCTCGCTCCGCGCCCGCCGCGGAGCGGTTTCGCATCCGTCGTCGTTGTCCTTTCCCTGGAGGCAGTGACCATGCACACGCTCAACGTTTTCGTCGGCGCGTTCGGCCTCGCCGTCGCGGCATCCGCGACGCCCGCGCGCGCCGAACCTGGCGACTACACGTTCTGGCAGACGCTCGCCAACCTCGTTTCGCCGCCGCGCGCCGACAATCCGGTGACCGCGGCGCAGCGCAGCGGCCAGTATCCGCTGCTGTCCAATCCCGCGGGCTTCGGCGACGGCTTCCGGCCCGGCGCCTACGGCGAATGGCAGACCATCCGGCTCGCGCCGCAGACCGGCGCGGTCTGCGGCAACGGCTCGCCGTACAAGTTCTTCGTCAACCGCGTCGCGAACACGCGCAACACCATCGTCTACATGGAAGGCGGCGGCGCGTGCTGGGACTACCCGAGCTGCACCGGCCAGACCGGCGTGCGCGGCGCGCGCAATCCGAACGGCATCCCCGACGACTACATGGGCCTGCTCAACCCGGGCGCGAGCCTCGTCAGCCCGTTCGTCACGCGCGTGAGCCCGTTCGACGCGGTGAAGACGCAGAACTGGAACATGATCTATGTGCCGTATTGCACCGGCGACATCTACAGCGGCGACAAGGTCGCGATCTATCCCGACCCGACCGGCGCGAATCCGCCGCTGGTCTGGCACCACAACGGCGTGCGCAACGTGCGCGCCGTCGTGTCGTGGCTCAAGGACAACCTGCCGCGTCCGACGCAGATGCTCTCGACCGGGTGCAGCGCCGGCGGCGCCGGCAGTCTGACGAGCTACGCCGCGCTGCGCCGCGACCTCGCGCCCGACCGCGGCTTCCTGCTCGACGATTCCGGGCCGGTGTTCAGCGCGCCGTCCGGCGCTAGCCCGGCGCAGTATCCGTCGGTACCGCTGACGGTGCTGATCCGCAGCGCGTGGGGGCTCGACGCCGCGGGCGGGCCGGTGTCGTATCTCGCCGCGAATCTGCCGCTGCTCAGCACGACCAACCTCGGCTCCCTCTACGCGGCCCTGTCGGCGAAGTTCCCGAACGACCGGTTCGGCCATACGCATTTCTGGAAAGATCTCAATTTCTCAGGCTATTCGTATGAGCGCTTCTATCCCGACATCGGCAACGCGCCCGACCAGGCGACCAAGGAAGCGCTCGTGCATGCGAAGTGGGATATCGACACCGGCCGGCTGCGCACGACGTTGAACGGACTCGCGAACTTCGGCGGCTATTTCCCGCAGTTCCGCGCGCTCAACGAAAGCCACTGCACGACGATCGTCGATCTGAAGAACGGCGACGTGCAGGATCGCGGATTCGAACTCAAGCAGTTCGTCGACAGCGTGCTCGACGGCAGCGGCGCGGTCATTGATGCGAGCGAGGCGAGCGACGCGGCGGATCGCGCCAAACCCTTCAACCTGCTGTACTGGACCATCGACCAGCTGCTCTGAGCGCCACGGCGGGACGCTGCGTATCGCAGCGTCCCTTTCCGGGAATCTGAAGAACCGCCGTTGCGACGGTTTCGAGAGTCGCCGAGTCCAGGAGGTCCGTGATGCGTGCTCGTTTCGTTCCATCGATCGTGAAGCATCGTCGCGCCGTCGGCGTCGCGGCCGGCGTGGCGCTTGCGCTCACGGCCGTTTCGTACGACTCGCGGCGCGTCGATGCGCCGTCGACGCCTGCGCCGGCAGCCGGCGCTGCGCCGGCCGCGGCTGCGCGAGCGGCGGCGCCGGAATTCGCGCCGACCGTCGATGCCGCGCTGCTCGCCACGCCCGAAGCGCAGGCGCATTTCGCGCGCGAACACTTTCAATCGCGTGCGCGGGCGTTCTTCGCGCAGGCCGCTGCGCTCGACGCGGCCGCACGGGAGCACGAGGCGAGAGCGCTCGCTGCGGACATCGACGTCTACGAACAGCGTCGCATGCTGTCGGCCGGCGAAGCGATGACGCTGCGCATCGGCCTCGTCGACGCAACTGCCGCGACGCCGGCGGAACGCGCGGACGGCGTCGCGGCGATCGTCGCGCGCTACGAAAGCGACGGACAGCAGCGCGAAGCGCGCTGGCTCGCGCAGCAGGCGAGCGATTCGGCGTTCCAGCGCTACAAGACGCGCGAGTCCGCGATCGTCGCCGAAGTCATGGCGATGGCGCAGATCCCCGACGGACTCAGTCGCGACGACTACCTGCGCCGCAGGCTCGAAGCAGAGCGGGTTGCGGCGATGCAATGAAAGCCCGCGTCGATGGCCACGGCGAAACGAGGGCGCAATAAGCGAAGGGCATTGCGCCGTCTCACGTCTGACGTCGCCGCACGTAGGGCGCAATAACCGAAGGGCATTGCGCCGAGTCCGTTGCCGGCCTCACCGTTGGAT
>CAMLLF010000092.1 GCA_946480705.1 uncultured Lysobacteraceae bacterium
TGCTGGCGGTCGGGCCGAACGCGTTCGCGAACGTCAACGAGGCGACGCGCTCGGTGCACGGCTGGGACCGCCTGCGGCGCCTGAATCCGAAGCTGATCGACGCGCTGCGCGGCGGACTGCTGCCGCCGGACGGCAACGGCATCCGTCTGCCGGCAGGCTTCACCTCGCGCGTGGTCGCACGCACCGGACAGGCGCCGGTGTCCGGCGGCAGCTATCTGTGGCACCGCTCGCCCGACGGCGGCGCGACCTACACGACGAGCGACGGCGGTTGGGTCTATGTCAGCAATGCCGAAGTCGGCTCGGGGCAGGGCGGTTGCGGTGCGCTGCGCTTCAATGCGAACGGCGAGGTCGTCGACGCGTACTCGATCCTGACCGGTACGAGCAGCAACTGCGCCGGCGGCGCGACGCCCTGGGGCACGTGGATTTCCTGCGAGGAAACCGACAGCGGCCATTCCTGGGAATGCGATCCGCTCGGCGTGCAGCCCGCGGTCAAGCGCGCCGCGCTCGGCACGTTCAAGCACGAAGCGATTGCGGTCGACCCGGCCGCGCGCTGCGTGTATCTGACCGAGGACCAGAGCAACGGCCGCTTCTACCGCTTCACGCCGACCGCGTGGCCGGACTTCAGCGCCGGGCAGCTCGATGTCGCCGAGGCCGTCGGCGCCGACGAGACCGTGCCGCGCAGCGTGACCTGGCATGCCGTGCCGAATCCGAATCCGAATCTCGGCGCGGGCGACACGGCGACGCGCCTGCAGGTCGCGCAGAGCACGGCGTTCCGCGGCGGAGAAGGTATTCATTTCCACAATGGTCGTGTGTTCTTCACGACCAAGGGCGACAACCGCGTGTACTGCTACGACACGCGCACGGCGATGATCGAGATCTTCTACGACGACGCCTGGTTCACCTCGCCGGAACTGACCGGCGTCGACAACGTCATCGTCGATTCGAAGGGCTTCGTCTACGTCGCCGAAGACGGCGGCAATCTGCAGATCGTCATGCTCGCGCCCGAAGGCCAGGTGCTGCCGCTGCTGCAGATCGTCGGCCAGGATTCGTCCGAGGTCGCCGGACCGGCGTTCAGCCCGGACGGCACGCGCCTGTACTTCAGCTCGCAGCGCGGCACGACGGGTCAGTCGACCGGCGGCATCACGTACGAGGTCACCGGTCCGTTCTATGCGACGGACCTGGTATTCCAGACGGGCTTCGAGGATGTGATACGGCGTTGAGCAAGGCGCCGCGGGGCTTCGGCTGCGGCTCAACCCGATCTGCGGATCGACGCGCAGATTGGGCTGAGTGCAGCGAAGCCCAGCGCCGAGGCGTCACGGTGCCTCGAATCGCCCGCAGAAGATCGCGCATTCGTCTTCGATGACGACGGACTGCAGCTGGATCACCATGGCGTGGTCGCCCTGGAACACCATCCAGGCGGCCTTCTCGAAATGCTCGGGGCCGAAGGTGCGGTTGATGTTGTTGAGGTCGGACGAGTCGAACAGGTCGCCGCCGGGGTTGAACAGCTCGAACTCCATGGTCGTCTGCGGCGTCGACATCGGCGTTTCGAAGACGTGGATGCCGTCGGAGCGCGGGTAGTCGTTGGAGATGCGCAGCAGTCCGTTCTTGACGTCGGCGAGCGTGTCGCTCACTTTGCCGGCATGCAGCGTCGTGCGTGAGAAATCGATCGGGTAGGCCACGTGCTGGCCCGGTTCGATCTCGAAACCGTCGGGCGTCGCGCGCATGGACAGCGTGACCGGGGTCTGTTCGGGCACGCCCGCAAACGGGCCTGCGGCGAGGTCGTTGAAGACGACGATGCCGTGCGCTTGCACGATCGCGTCCTGCGCGGGCACGGCATCGAGTTCGATCACGAATGAGTTGATCGCGTTGTTCGGATCGAGGCCCCAGCCGCCGAGCACGCGGCCGTCGCCGGACACCGCGGTCACGGAATTGAGCAGCCAGCCCTGCGGCACGGCGATGCCGCGTGCGGCGAGGAAGTCGGTCAGCCTGACCATGCCGGTCGAAGGCGTCCAGACGACGGCTTCGCGCTGGAAGCCGAAACCGCTCGCGCCGCCGACGAGGTTGCCGTCGTCGCTGACGCCGAATGCATAGGCGCGATCGAAGAAGCTGCCGCTTTTGATGATGCCGATGGGCTGCAGGCCGGTCGCCGCGGTCCAGCGCCAGGCCTCCTTGCCGTCGGCGCCGGCGCCGGTGCCGACGATGACGCTGCCGTCGCGGTTCACGCCGAGCGCTTCGCCGACCTGCAGGTTCTGCGCGTCGAGCAGTTCGCTGACGACGCCGTCGACCCACTTCACCGCGCGGCGATAGCCGACGTCGGTGTCGTTCCAGCCGATGACGACATGACCGTCGCGGCTGATCGCGTTGGCGCGCGCATAGCTGTCGACGTCGAGGCGCGGCAGCTCGGCGATGCCGGTCGCCGCATTCCAGCGGAACGCGACGGCGTTGCCGTCGGCGTTGTAGGAGAGTCCGACGACCGTGCCGTCGTCGGCGGCGTCGTAGCCGGCACTGGCCATGCCGTCGAGCGCCTGCGCACCGGGCAGCGCGCCGACGAGGATCGGATCGAAGAACTGCGCGTTGCTGTAGGCGATCGCGGCGACCCAGTTCTGGTTCGCGTCGAGCGCCTGGCCGGCCATCGGCTGGCCCCAGCTGTTCATGCCCTGCATGCCGGCGTAGCCGTCGATCAGCGCGGCGCCGCGGTCGCGGTTCCAGCGGAACGACGCGTCGGAACCCTGGATGCTGCCCGTCGCGATGCGGCCGTGTTCGGAAAGGCCGACGAGCTGGCTGCCCGGCATGGCTACGGAAGTGAAGCTGCCGGCGGACACGGTGCCGGAGACGACCAGGCCGATCAGGCCCGCAAGAATGCAAACGCGCATGGATGAAACCCTCGAAGTCGCGGGAGGAAACGTCCGCCGGGCGCCCGGCGAGGGGGGCGGCGGGGAGGCTGGAAGCCCGGCGGACCGTCCGAGTATTGGCGCCAGTTCCGCCGCTGCTTTCGCGCTCCATGCGGAGACGTTTCGTGTTCCCTTACTTTTCCATCACTGCGTTGAATTTCCTGCGAAATTTTCGGCGCGACGACAGCCGCATCGCGTGAACGCGGTCACGCTTCGGGGATTTCAGCGGATCTGCGCCGGCTGCGGCGGGCGGGTCAGGACCGGCGCGATCGGACGCTCGCCGGCAAGACCGCGGGCTTTCTGCAGCGCGCGCTGCCACGCGTCGAGGTCGCCTTGGGACCAGTAGCCCCAGACCTGCAGCATCGCGCAGCCGAAGTCGGCGTCGGCCCAGCGCGACACGCGCGCAATGACCGGTGCGGCGGCGCGTGCGTCGCCGCTGTCGAGCAGCGCGCCGCCGTAACTCTGCGCGACCAGCGCGAGGTCGATGACGATGCCGCTGCGCTCGGCCTGGTTCATGAGTTCGGTGTAGCGGCGCCGCGCGGCGTCGCGGCGGCTGCGGCTCCAGTCGACCTCGGCGGTCGCGAGCCCGGCGTAGAGCGTCGCCGACGGATGACCGGCACGCTCGGCCCAGTGCGCGAACTGCGGCAGCAGGGCTTCGGCTTCGCCGTCGCGTTCGAGCGCGCGCAGCGCGCGCAGGCGCACGAGCCAGAGCTGCGCGTGCTCGCGCGCGAATTGTTCCTCGGGCAGCGTTTCGCGGCCGGCCTGCGCGAGCCGCAGTGCCTGCTCCGCGTCGCCGTCGGCGAGCGCGAGCCGTGCGAGCAGCGCGTCGGCGCGGCCGGCGGTGTCGTTCTCGACCGGCAGTTCCAGCTCGCGGCGCAGCCCCGCGATCAGGCTGCGCGCCTCCTGCAGGCGGCCGCACTGGGCCAGCACGTCGGCGCGCACGATCGCGAGCTGATGGCGCAGCCGCGGACTCGCGCTGCGCGAGGCGAGACTCCAGAACGTGTCCGTAGTCTGCACGGCGCCGGCCAGATCGAGCATTTCGAGCTGCGCGCGGGCGAGGCCGATCAGCGTGGTCAGTTGTTCGTTGATCGCGCCGAACGCGGCGAACTGCGCGGCGGCGCGGCGCAGTCCGGCGACGGCTTCGGCATAGCGTCCGCGTTCGATGTCGAGGATGCCGAGGTTCGCGTCGATGCGCGCGACGGCCAGCGCGTCGCCGGCGTTCTCGAGCTCCACGCGCGCGTCGGCGAAGGTTGCGAGCGCGTCGTCGAAACGCTGCTGCGCGGCCTGCGTGATCGCGAGGCCGGTATAGGCCTGTCCGCGCGCGCGGACTTCGCTGCCGGGGCGCAGCAGCGCGACCGCTTCGGTGAAATAGCGTTCGGCCGCCTGCATCCGGTTGCGCCGGATCGCGACCGAGCCGAGGCCGTTGAGCACCTGGCCGCGCAGCGCGGCGTCGTGTTGGGCATCGAGGGTTTCGAGCAGCGGCAGCAGGCGGCCGTCGAGCGCCTCGTAGTCGCCGGCGCGGAAATCGATCTGCGAGCGGCGGTAGACGATTTCGGCGTCGTCGGCGTTCGCGCCGACCGCGTCGAGTTCGCGCCGCGCGAGATCCAGATCGTCGCCGAGCAAGGCGGCTTCGGCGCGCTGCAGATGTTCGGCGCGCGCGCCGCTCGCGATCGGCGTCGCGGCGTTCGCGCCGATCAATGCCGACATTGCCAGCCGGCCCGCATCGAGCACGGTGCCGGCCGTGCCTTCGACGTCGCGACGAGTGCCGTCGGCGGCGGTGGCCGCGATGCGCACGCGCCAGCCGTCGCCTTCGCGCTGCGCGCGCGGAGCGAGCACGAGGCGCGCGCCGCTGTCGCGCGCGGTCTTGAGATCCGCGGCCGGCGAGCGGACTGCGGCATTGCGCGACAGCAGCACCAGCGTCGTGTCGCTCGGCAGCGTCGCGTGGCCGGCGGCGCGCAATTGCGAGGCGAGAAAATCCATGCCGCCGAGCCGTATCCACGACCACTCCGCGCCTTCGTCGACCTCGACCGGCAGCACGATTGCGGCACCGGCGCCGGCGGACCGGCCAGCCGGTGCCGTCGTGTCCGGCGGCGTCCGCGACGGCGTGCGTGCGAACTGCGCCACGAGCAGCGCCAAGGCGGCGGCGAGCAGCAGCCAGATCCAGGCCGCGCGCCGGCGCGGCGATGCGTCGGGTCGTGCAGCGGCAGGCGGCGACGTCGCGAGATCGGGTTCGGCCTGCGCCGGCCGTGCAGGCGCAGGTGCTTCGGTTGCGGCCGCCGGCATCCCGTCTTGGACGACCGTCGCGGCCTCGGTCGGCAGTACCCAGCGATAGCCGAACCGCGGCACGGTGCGTACGACATTCTGTTCGTTGCCGGTGTCGCCGACCGCGCGGCGCACGCGCAGGATGGTCTGCGCGAGCAGCGTGTCGGATACGTCGACCTTGCCCCAGACCGCGGCGATGAGTTCGTCGCGGCCGACGGCGCGCTCGCGGCGCTCGACGAGATAGGCCATGCAGTCGAACGCGCGCGGCGGCAGCGCCACGAGTTCGCCGTTGCGCTGCAGTTCGCGCGCGGCGGGGTCGAGTCGATAATCGGCGAAACGGTAGACGACGGCTGGCATCCGCCGCAGCGTAGCCTGCCCGCTGTCGTGCGCGCCATGGCGCGCCGCCATAATCGCGCGATGCGACGAGACGACTCGATGCCGGCCGCGCTGGCGATCCACGGTGCCGGCGGCGGCGGCTGGGAATGGGCGATCTGGCAGCGCGTCTGGCGGGCCGAAGGCTGGCGCCTCGAGGCACCGGACCTGCGGCCGGCACCAACCGGCCTCGCGCAGACCCGCTTTTCCGACTACGCGGCGCAGATGCGCGAAGCTGCCGCAACGTACGAGAGGCCGGTCCTGCTCGGCGCGAGTCTCGGCGGGCTCATCGCGCTGTCGCTCGCGCACGACGTCGGCGCTGCCGCGCTCGTGCTCGTCGATCCCGTGCCGCCGGCCGGCATCGGTCCGCGGCCGGCTCTGCGGCGATCGGACGGAGCCGTCGTGACCTGGGGCAGCCGGCGCCGGCTCGACAGCACGCGCCGCGCACTGTTCGATGCCGATGCCGCCGCGCAGCTCCACGCGTTCCGGCGCTGGCGCGACGAATCGGCTGCCGCGCTCGCCGATGCCGACGCCGGCATCGATATCATCCGGCCGCGCTGCCCCGTGCTCGTCGTCGCGGCCGGACTCGACGAGGCGATTCCGACCGCCGCGAGCCGGGCGCTCGCCGAGCTGCTCGGGGCGACGTTCTGGCTCGACCGCTGCAGCCATGTCGGTGCGCTCCTCGGGCGGCCGGCAGCGGACACGGCGGCGCGGGCGCTGCGCTGGATACAGGCCGAAACAATCCATACGGGCACGTCACAAGTTCCCCCGGGAACTGAATGAACGCTGCGTAACTGTAGGAATTAACTAGGAATTCATCCGCTCGCCCCTAACTTGGGCCGCAACCGGGCAACGACTGCCCGGAGTAGGAGGCGATATGAAGAACACCGTATTCATCACCATGGCCCTGGCGGCTGGCGTGGCGCTTTCCACTCCGGCACTTGCCTATCAGCGGGATTACGGCCGCTACGAAGTGCGCTATGACTGGGCGACCGTGATCGATGTCGATCCGATCGTCGAACGGACGCGTCGTCCGGTCAGCCGCGAAGTCTGTTACGACCAGCCGGTCGACCGTTACGAGCCGGGCTACACCGCACGCCGCGACCACACCGGCGCGACCGTGCTCGGTGCCGTGATCGGCGGCGCGCTCGGCAACCAGGTCGGCAAGGGCGACGGCCGCAAGGCGGCGACCATTGCCGGCGCGGTGATCGGCGGCGCGGTCGGCAACAACACGTCCAAGCGCGGCGGCACGTACTACCAGACCAGCGGCGGCTACGTGCGCGACTATGAGACGCGCTGCCGCGAGGAAACCACGTACCGCGGCAATGACGACATCGTCGGCTACGAGGTGACCTACCGCTATCGTGGAGATACCTATCACACCACGATGGACCATCACCCGGGCAACCGCCTGCGCGTCCGGGTCGACCGCGGCGTCACGCCCGCGGAGTAATCGGGCAAGAGGCGCTCCTTGAAACACGCGCCGACTCCCTGACGTAAGAGCGCAGACACACCGGCACCGGGATGGTGCCGGATCGGGACGAACGGGCACCTACGGGTGCCCGTTTTTTATTGGGCGGGTACCAGCAGCCAGTGCGGAGCGGCCGACCAGCCGAGGAACTGCCGGCCGCCCTGGTCATCGAGCGGACGCCCGGCCGCGACGTTGCGCAGGCCAATCACCGCCGGTTCGAAGCGCCTGCGGAACGCGGCGGGCTGCGCATAGAAATGTGCCTGCATTTCCGCGAGGCTGACCGCACGCGCTTCGTCGTCGAGCAGCGACGCAGAGAACACGAGCTGGCGCCATGCGCAGGCCGCCTTCTTGATCGTCACGAGCTGCGCATGATGGTCGCCGCATTTCATCTGCAGGCGTCCGCAGATCCAGGCGAAGCAGGTCGAGACCAGCAACGGCAACGGCGCGTCGAGCCGCCCGCGCAGCTCCGCACCGAAGAACAGCGTCGCGAGGTTGTGGGTCGTGACGATCTGCTGCTGCTCGATGATCATGCCGTTGACTGCCGGCGACCATCCGCCGGGTCTGACGCCAGCGCGCCGTGCGCACAGTGAGGCCAGCGCGTCGGTCTGCGATCGCCCGGGCGAGTAGTCGGTGCGCGAGGAAGCCGGCGCGAGGCGTGCGATCTCGTCGAGGTCGAGTCCGTAATAGCGTGCATACAGGCTGCCGCGCAGCGCGCCTGCCGCTTCGCGCGCGGCGCGGAAGAATTTCGGCGAAAAGCAGCCCATGAAGATGTCGGCCGCGAGTTCGTCGAGGAAGACGAGATCGAGCCCGCCGGCCTCGGCGAGCGCGCGGAATTCCTGCAGCAGCTTGTTGGGCGGAATCGCGAACGGGAACGAACCGATCGCGAGCGCCGCGGTCTCGTGCAGCACGGCGCGCGCCGCCGTTCTCGACGAGGCATCCGGATGCCGCTCCGGGGCGATCGCATCGATCCATGGCAGTTCGCCGAGCCGGACCTGATGCGCGAGATTGAGCAACAGCAGCGAGCGGCGCTTGCGGAACGCGCGGTAGGTCGCCGCATAGAGTTCGCGCAGGTCGCTGTCGGCAAACGCGGCCGCGCGCGCGGCCGCGGACATCTGCGGGATCATGCGCGCCATCGCGTCGCCCGAGGTGATCAGCCGATGGCCGACGAGTTCGCCGAGCGATCCGCTGCGGCAGCGGCGCAGGCGCCGCAGAACCGGCAGCGGAATCGCGCTGCCCGCGGCGATGGCGTGGAAGGCAGCCTCCTCGGCGGTGACGGCATGGGCGAGCGCGTCGGGGTCGGACAGCCCGCCGTCGCGACGATAGGGCAGCAGTCGCGCGGCGACGACTTTTCCGAACCGGTGGTGCGGCGGCACACCGAACTCCTGTCGCTGTCGCTCGCGCCGTTGCCGGTGCTCAGCGCCGGCCGGGTGCCCGTAGCGCTGCACGAAGTCGCCGATCAATTGCCGGAGGCGCGCGACTTCGCGTCCGCTCATCGATGGCGCGTCGCGCACACAGCGATCGAGCAGCCCGCGCAATTCGGCGATGCGCCCGCGCTTTCCGGGGCGCGGGCCGTTGCGGTTTGCGAGATCGTAGGCTTTCGCGTGCGCCGCGGCGCGTTCGTGCCAGCCGTCGGGATAGCGCTGGCAGGGCCAGTCGTCGGCACAGGTTTCGAGCAGCAGTGCGATCGCCGTGTCGTACCACGGCAGCCATCGTTCGACCGCATAGCGCTGCGTGGCGACGGCGTGGGGTTCGTCGAGATTCGAAAGCACGTCGGCGACGTCGCCGACACTGGCGACGCGGAGCTGGATCACGTCGTAGCCGCCGGTCACGGCGGCAGCACCCGGTCCCGGAAAGAAGCGCAGTCGTGCGAGAAACGGCGCAATGGTCTGGACGAGCGCGCGGGCGCGGCCGGTGTGTCCGCGGTCCAGCAGCCAGGCCACGGTCAGCAGCGCGGCCTCTTCGGGAACCTCGATCGCGAAATCGCGCCGGACCAGCCGCTGCCGCAGTTCGGCGATGCCGGCGTCGGACAGGAAATAGCGGTTGAGGTCGAGCCGTTCGCGTCCGGCGCGCACGCCGGGAATCGATGCGGCGAGCTGCCGTTCGTATGCCGTCAGTTCTCCGCCGGCGAGCAGCCGGCCGGTGGCGAAACCGCCTGTGGCGACCTCGAGCGTGACCCAGGCCGGAAGGTCGTCGAACGGCGTGCGCGAGCCGTAGCGTGCGGTTCCGCGGAGGGCATGCCCGAGGACGCGCAGCCAGCGCCGGATACGCGCCGAAGCGCGAATCCGTACGTCGCGGTTGCCGTGAGTGCGCCGCGTCGTCAGCGCCTTTGCGAGCTGAAACACGGCGTAGTCCGTGCCGATGCCGAATCCGGCGTCGTCGTGTTCATGCTGCATCGCGCAGTCCTGCCCCCGGCTCGTCAGTCGCCGATCATGCGCGCACGAGCCCGGTCGCGTAAGCCTGTACGCCGCCGACGCGACGGCATGAATGGCATCGATACGCCGAACTCGGCGGCGCCGCGGCTAACCGATTTCTAATGTCCGTGCCCGCTAGACTGCGCGCCTCTTTCCTCGTCCTGTCGCATGAGCGCCGAAGCGCAGCCCGCCATCCGGCCTGAACGGCCACGCCCGCCGAGTGTCGATCCCGCGCAGATTGCCGCGCGGGTATTGCCGCTGCGGCGCGCGCTGCTGCACGAGCTGCGCTGGCGGCC
>CAMLLF010000093.1 GCA_946480705.1 uncultured Lysobacteraceae bacterium
TCGACAAGCGTCCCGACCGCCTCGCGCAGATGATGGCGCTCGGCACGAACGTCACCGCGCTGTACCCGTACGAGGAATACGTCGCACGCGAAGTCGCGACGGCCGATCTCGTCGTCGGCGCCGTGCTGATCCCGAGCGCGAAGGCGCCGCACGTCGTCACGCACGAAATGGTCAAGTCGATGGAAGCGGGTTCGGTGCTCGTCGACGTCGCGATCGACCAGGGCGGCTGCTTCGAAACCGCGCGTCCGACGACCTGGGCCGAGCCGACCTACCTCGTCGACGGTGTCACTCATTTCGCCGTGACCAACATGCCGGGCGCCGTGCCGCAGACTTCGTCGCAAGCGATCTCCGCCGCGATTCTGCCGTACGTCCAGCGCATGGCGGCTGGCCCGCAGTGGCGCGAACACGAGTCGCTCAAGCGCGGCATCAACGTCGACGGCGGCCAGATCGTGCACCCGGCGCTCAAGGGCCTGGTCTGAGCCTGCCTCCGGCAGCGGCGCCGCGAAGGCGGCGTCCGCGTCGCGTATGCTCTCTGAATCCCCGCCGCGGCGGGGATTCGGTTTTTCTGGTTGACCCCGCCGCGGCGGGGATTCGGTTTTCTGGTTGACCCCGCCGCGGCGGGGATTCGGTTTTCTGGTTGACCCCCGCCGCGGCGGGGATTCGGTTTTCTGGTTGACCCCGCCGCGGCGGGGATTCAGCGCTCTGGCCGGCCGGATGCTCCGGGGCAGGGGCTGCGCGAGCCTGCTACGATGCCCCGGCGGCGCATCGTTTTCGCGTTCCGAAAGTTTTGATTGAACAACGCCTTGCGGCATATTCCTGAGGTATAGTCCAGCGGTGTCGCGCAACTCCAAAGCCATTCCGGCCCTGACCGGTTCCGAGCAACTGCAGAAGCGGCTGCGCGAAGTCGCCTTCCTGCTGCTGCTGCCGGTCGTGGTCTATCTGCTGGCGTGCCTGCTGAGCTACAGCCCGCAGGACCCGGGCTGGTCGCACGCCGGCGAGCCGCAGCGCATCCACAATTTCGGCGGCGCGGTTGGTGCCTGGATCGCCGATCTTTCGCTGTACTTCTTCGGCGGCCTCGCCTACGTCTTCCCGCTGCTGCTGCTCGCCGTCGGCGCCGGCATCCTGCGTCCGCGCGAGGACGCGCCGAAGTCGGCGCTCGAACCCTCATTGCGGCTGATCGGCTTCGTCGCGTTCTTCCTGAGCGGCAGCGGCCTCGCGCACCTGCATTTCACCGGGCCGAGCCAGTTGCCGGAAAAAGCCGGCGGCATTCTCGGCAAGATGGTCGGTGGCGGGCTGCTGCACGGCTTTGGCTTCCTTGGCGCGACGCTGTTCCTGCTCGCGGTATTCCTCGTCGCGGTCACGCTGGCCACGGGCCTGTCCTGGTTCAAGGTCATGGACACGATCGGCCGCACGATCCTCGCGTCCGGCGCCTGGCTGCTGGGCAGCCTGAAGAAGGCCGACGATGCGCGCGTCGCGCGCGCGGCGCGGGTCGAGCGCGAGGAAGTCCGCAAGGTCGAAACGGTCAAGCAGGCCAAGCGCGAGCCGGTGCGAATAGAGAAACCGGCCGCGGTGACCATTGAAAAAAGCGAGCGTGCCGAACGCGAGCAGCAGATCCCGCTGTTCGTCGGCGCGGCCGTCGCGGGGGAACTGCCGCCGCTGTCGCTGCTCGACGAGCCCAAGCCGCAGGCCGCGGGGTATTCCGAGGAAACCCTCGCGGTGCTGTCGCGCCAGGTCGAACTCAAGCTCAAGGATTTCCGCATCGACGCGCAGGTCGTCGGCGTGTATCCGGGGCCGGTCGTCACGCGCTTTGAAATGGAGCCCGCCGCGGGCGTGCGCGGCAGCCAGATCAGCAATCTCGACAAGGACATCGCGCGCGGCCTGTCGGTCGTCAGCGTGCGCGTCGTCGACGTGATCCCGGGCAAGAATGTCATCGGCCTGGAAATTCCGAACACCAAGCGCGAGATGGTCTATCTGTCGGAGATCCTGCGCTCCGACAGATACGATGCCTCGAAATCGCCGCTGACGCTCGCCCTCGGCAAGGACATCGGCGGCCGGCCCGCCGTGGCCGATCTCGCGAAGATGCCGCATCTGCTCGTCGCCGGTACGACCGGCTCGGGCAAGTCGGTCGCGGTCAACGCGATGGTGCTGAGCCTGCTGTACAAAGCCAGCCCGCGCGACGTGCGCATGATCATGATCGACCCGAAGATGCTGGAGCTCTCGGTCTACGAAGGTATTCCGCATCTGCTCGCGCCGGTCGTCACCGACATGAAAGAAGCGGCCAACGCGCTGCGCTGGTGCGTCGCGGAAATGGAGCGGCGCTACAAGCTGATGGCTGCGACCGGCGTGCGCAACCTCGCGGGCTTCAACAAGAAGATCAAGGAAGCCGAGGACGCGGGCCAGCCGCTGCTCGATCCGCTGTTCCGCCCCGATGCGTCGCAGCCCGAGCGTCGCGCCGAGCCGCTGCAGCCGCTGCCCTATATCGTCATCATCATCGACGAATTCGCCGACATGATGATGATCGTCGGCAAGAAAGTGGAAGAACTCATCGCGCGTCTCGCGCAGAAGGCGCGCGCCGCGGGCATCCACCTGATCCTCGCGACGCAGCGGCCCAGCGTCGACGTGATCACCGGCCTGATCAAGGCCAACATCCCGACGCGCATCGCGTTCCAGGTATCGAGCAAGATCGACTCGCGCACGATCCTCGACCAGTCCGGTGCCGAGGCGCTGCTCGGCCACGGCGACATGCTCTACCTGCCGCCGGGTACCGCGACGCCGGAACGCGTGCACGGCGCGTTCGTCGACGACCATGAAGTGCATCGCGTCGTCGAATGGCTGCGTGCGCAGGGCCGCCCCGAATACATCGAAGGCGTGCTCATGGAAGTGCAGACGACCAACGACGGCAGGGTCATCGGCGAGACCGGCCTGCCCGAGGAAATCAGCGAAGGCAATGCCGACTACGACGAACTCTACGACCAGGCCGTGCGCATCGTGACCGAGTCGCGGCGCGCGTCGATCTCGGGTGTACAGCGGCGCCTGAAGATCGGCTACAACCGCGCCGCGCGGCTCGTCGAGCTCATGGAACAGCAGGGCGTCGTCAGCGCGCCCGAGCACAACGGCAATCGCACCGTGCTCGCACCGCCGCCGCCCGAGCTGTAGAAAAACGATCACCGATTTCAACGACGAGGACGTCATGAACACCGCGGCACGAGGAATGGATCAGAGCGGGCAACGGCGGGCGACAGTGTGGGCGCTCGGCTTCGCGTTCGCGGTCTATCTGTTCAGCTGGCTGATGCTGCGCAGTCCGCCGGACTGGCTGCGCGCTGCCGACGGCCTGCCGCAATGGCCGATCGCGTTCGACCTGCTGCTGACCGTGCCGGCCGTCTACTGGTGGCTGCATCGCCGCGATCGCCGTCGCGCCTGGCTCGGCGCATTCGCGCTGGCCGGTTGCGGCATCTGGGTCGCGACGCTGCTGCTGCCCGATACTGACGGGCCGATCTGGTCGGGCCTGCGCCTCGCACGCACGGTCGGCATCGGCATCGTCGTGCTCATCGAAGTCGGCATCGTCGTCGGCATGCTGCGCTTCGTCGCCGTGCTCGCACGCGACGGCAATCCCGACTACGCGCTGCGCGACGGCCTGCGTCACCGCCTCGGCACGACGCTCGCCGCGCGCATCATGGCCTTCGACCTGCGCATGTGGCTGCACGTGTTCGCGGGCTCGCGCCGCCGGTGGACCTATGCCGGCGACACGCATTTCCGCTACGACCGCAAGGACGGCAATGCGGGCAACCAGCAGGCATTCCTGATCCTCATGCTGATCGACCTGCCGGTCGGCCACACCATGCTCATGCTGTTTGCGAGCACGACGGCGGCCTGGGTGCTGACCGTGCTGACGCTGCTGTCGCTCGCGCTGATGTTCGCGCATTACCGCGCGACCCTGCGTTGTCCGATCTCGCTGTCGCGCGACGCGCTGTATCTGCGCTACGGCCTGGCCGTCGCCGAAGCGGCCGTGCCGCTGACGGCGATCGCGCAGGCGCAGGCGCTGTCGAATCGCGACGGCGTCGGCCGCCGGGCGCCCGGCCTGCTGCGCCTTTGCGATGCCGGCGAGCCGAACCTGCGCCTCGTGCTGCACGAACCGGTCACGATTGCCGGCTGGTTCGGCATCGAGCGTCGCATCGACACGATCGCGCTCGGCCTTGATCAGCCGCGCGAATTCCTCGCCGAGCTGAACGCGCGCCTCGCGGCGCGGGAACCCGCTGCACGCGCGCCGGTCCACGGCGCAACCACCGCTGCCGACGACTGAGCCATGCCGATCCGCCTGCTTGCCCTGTGCCTTCTCTGCGTCTCTACCGGCGCGTCCGCCGAAACCGCGCGCGCGCGCCTCGATGCGTTCGCCAAAGGACTGCAATCGGTCTCCGCCGATTTCGCACAGAGTGTCTTCGACCCGAACGGCCAGCCCGGCAAGAAAACCTCGGGCACCCTCGCCGTGCAGGCGCCGCGGCAGCTGCGCTGGGAAGTGGACAAGCCCTACCAGCAGCTCGTCGTCGCCGACGGCATGCACGTCTGGATCTACGACCCGGATCTCGAGCAGGTCACCGTGCGCAACCAGGGGGTCGAGGAAGCCCACAGCCCGCTGACCGTGCTGACCGACGTCAGCCAGATCGATCGCGACTTCGTCGCGAGCGAACAGGGCGAACGCGACGGTCTGCGCTGGCTGCGTCTCGCGCCCAAGGGCAAGGACGCCGAGTTCGAATACGCCGATCTCGGCTTCGGCTGCGCCGAGGCGGGCAGGACCGAATGCGGCGGCGCCGTCGCGTTCAGTCGCATGGTGTTCAAGGACACGCTCGGCAATCGCACCGAGACGCGCTATGCGAACTGGCAGCGCAATCCCAAGCTCGCCGCCGACCGCTTCACGTTCAAGCCGCCGGCCGGCGTCGACGTGATCGGCGACGTCAAGCCCGAAGCGGAAGTGCATCCGATCAAAGACTGATGATCGTCGCCTCCCTGCCTCGCTGGGTCGGTTTCGGCGCGTTTGCGCTGGCGTCGGTCGCCGGCATGGTCAACGCGGTCGGATTTCTTGCGTTCGGCCATCAGGCGATCACCCATCTCACCGGCACGACGACGCTGTTCGGCGTCGCCCTCGCGCAGGGGCAGACCGCACTTGCGCTCGACCTGCTCGCGTTTCTCGGCGCGTTCATCACCGGCGCGGCAGTCAGCGGCGCGATCGTGGCCGACAGCACGCTGCGGCTCGGCCGGCGCTACGGCGTCGCGCTGATGCTCGAATCGGCGCTGCTGCTGTTCGCGATTCCGCTGCTGCGCAGCCATTCGACGATCGGCATCTGCATCGCGAGCGCCGCCTGCGGCCTGCAGAACGCGATGGCCAGCACCTACAGCGGCGCGGTGCTGCGCACGACGCACGTATCGGGAATTCTCACGGATCTCGGCATCATGGCCGGCCAGCGCATCCGTGGCCTCGGCCACGATTCGCGCCGGCGCAACCTCTATCTGCTGATCGTGCTCGGCTTCGCGCTCGGCGCGACGATCGGCGGTGTCGGCTTCGCGCGATTGCAGGAGACGGTGCTGCTGCTGCCCGCGGCGCTGACCGGCGCGGGCGGATTGGCCTATGCCGTCTATCGCCACCGCGTGCTGCGGCGCGAGGCAGGCTGAAATCAGCTCTCGAAATCGTCGGCGAAGAGCGCGTCGGCCGGAATCACGGCGGCCGCACCGGTGTCATCGAAGCACCAGCCGTGAAGCGTGACCGGAAAGCCGAGCCCGCTCGCCGTCGACAGCACGAGCCAGCCGTAGTTGAGCTGGCCGCTCTGTTCGTTGCGAAAGCGCACGCCGAGAAATCCTCGCGCGATGCCGGCCTGCCAGGCCGACACGTCGCCGGTGATGCCCGCGCGCGAATACGGCTGCTCCGGGCCGATCGTCGCGCCGGGCGCGAGCACGGCGTAGCTGTCCGCGCTGGTCACGACGCCGCCGTTGCCGGTCGAGGCCTGTCCCCAGTAGAAGCGCAACTGGTCCGCCGGCGTCGTGCTCGCCGCCGCATAGGGATTGAAATCGAAGCCCGGCGCGCCGCCCTCCGACGGCGCGGAGACGCCCGTCAGCAGATTGATGTAGAGGCCTTCGGTCGTGGCCGGGATCGCGAGATCCGCATTCGCGACGCAGCGGATCTCGGCAGCGGCGGGCAGGGCGCCCAGGCCGAAGGCCGCGGCGATGAAACAGCGAAGGGCAGGGCATGCGGACACGGCGGTACTCCGGCGGGCGAGCGGCGAACCGTAGCAGACCCGCAGGGAGCGAGCGCGGGATTCCATCTGTGCACATTTGATCGCTGATGCCGCAGCGGGGGACGAACCGCTACTCTATCGCCATGCCCCGCAAACCCGCCGCCCCCGCCAGCGCGAGCCTGTTCGCCGAACCCGAAGCCCTGAAGCCGCTGGCCGAGCGCATGCGTCCGCGCGAGATCGGCGAGATCGTCGGACAGACGCGCCTGGTCGCGCCGGGCCGCCCGCTGCGCCGCGCGGTCGAGTCGGGACACGTGCATTCGATGATCCTCTGGGGGCCGCCGGGCTGCGGCAAGACGACGCTCGCGCTGCTGCTCGCGCGTTATGCCGACGCGCAGTTCCGGGCGATCTCGGCCGTGCTGTCGGGGCTCGCCGACGTGCGCGCCGCGCTCGAAGAGGCCGCTGCGAACTTCGCGCGCGGCGTGCGCACCGTGCTGTTCGTCGACGAGGTGCACCGCTTCAACAAGGCCCAGCAGGATGCGTTCCTGCCGCACATCGAGAAAGGCGTCATCATCTTCGTCGGCGCGACGACCGAGAACCCGTCGTTCGAGCTGAATTCCGCGTTGCTGTCGCGCTGCCGCGTGCACGTGCTCGAAGCGGTCGCCGCCGCCGACATCGTCGCGGCGCTGCGCCGCGCGCTGACCGATACCGAACGCGGCCTCGGCGCACAGCAGCTGCGCGTGGCCGACGAATCGCTGCGACTGATCGCGCAAGCCGCCGACGGCGACGTGCGCCGCGCACTGACCTTGCTTGAAATCGCGGCCGAACTCGCCGACGACGGCGTCGTCGACGACGCCACGCTGACGCAGGTTCTGGCCGACCGCACGCGGCGCTTCGACAAGGGCGGCGAGCAGTTCTACGATCAGATCTCCGCACTGCATAAATCGGTGCGTTCGTCCGACCCGGACGCCGCGCTGTACTGGTTCACGCGCATGCTCGACGGCGGCTGCGACCCGGCCTATCTCGCGCGGCGCCTCACGCGCATGGCGGTCGAGGACGTCGGTCTCGCCGACACGCGCGCGATCGGCATGGCCATCGAAGCCTGGGAAACCTACGACCGGCTCGGCAGTCCCGAAGGCGATCTCGCGCTCGCGCAGCTCGTCGTCTACATGGCCGTCGCCGCGAAGAGCAATGCGGTCTACCTCGCGTTCGGCGCGACGCAGGCCGAAGTGCGCGCGAGCGGCACGCTGGACGTGCCGATGGCGATCCGCAACGCGCCGACGAAGCTCATGAAGCAGCTCGGCTACGGCAAGGGTTACCGCTACGACCACGACGTCGACGGCGGCGTCGCGCTCGATCAGCAGTGCCTGCCCGACGCGCTGGTCGGGCGCGAGTTCTACCAGCCGACCGAGCGCGGCCTGGAAGCGCGCATCGCCGAGAAGCTGCGCGAACTGCGCGCGGCGCGCGCCGCGGCGCTCGCGCAGCGCGAACCGGGCGATACCGACGCATGATCCGCGCCGCCCTGTCGCTGCCGCGCACGGTCTGGCTGCTCGGCCTCGTCAGTCTCGTCAACGACACCGCGAGCGACATGATCTATCCGCTCGTACCGCTGTATCTCGCGAGCGTGCTCATGGCCGGTCCCAAGGCGCTGGGGCTGGTCGAAGGCATCGCCGAGGCGTTCGGCAGCGTGCTCAAGCTCGTCGCCGGCGTGCTCGCGGACCGGCTGCGCCACATGCGCAGCTGGGTCATTGCGGGCTACGCGATTTCCGGTCTCGTCCGCCCGCTGATCGCGCTGTCGACGAGCTGGCTCGGCGTGCTCGCCTGCCGCTTCGCCGACCGCGTCGGCAAGGGACTGCGTTCGGCGCCGCGCGACGCGCTGCTGACGCTCAGCGTCGCGCGCGAATCGCGCGGCCTGGCCTTCGGCCTGCATCGCGCCATGGACAATCTCGGCGCCGTCGTCGGTCCGCTCGTCGCCGCGGGACTGCTCGCGCTCGGGTTCACGCTGCGCGAAGTGTTCTTCTGGGCCATCGTGCCGGCCGTCGTCGTCGTCGCATTGACGCTCTGCGTGCGCGAACCCGAGCGCGTCGTGCTGCAGCCCAAGCCGTTCCGCTGGAACCTGTCCGACCAGCCGCGCGCGTTCCGCCGCTATCTGGTCGCGTTGGCATTGTTCACATTGGGAAATTCGTCGAACATGTTCCTGCTGCTGCGCGCGAGCGAGCTCGGTCTCGGCCAGGCGCAGGTGCCGCTGATCTGGGCGCTGGTCTGCTTCGTCGCCGCCGTGTTCGGCCCGCCGCTGTCGGCCTGGTCCGACCGCGTCGACCGGCGCCGGCTCATCGTCGGCGGCTGGAGCGTCTACGCCGTGTTCTATCTCGTGTTCGGCCTGCTGCCGGCGCAGCCCTGGCTGCTCTGGCCGCTGTTCGCGGCCTACGGCCTGTTCCTCGCGGCGACCGAAGGCGCCGAAAAGGCGCTGGTCGCCGACCTCGTGCCGTCCGCGCAGGCCGGCACGGCGTTCGGCTGGTACAGCCTCGTGTCCGGCATCACCTTGCTGCCCGCGTCGCTGCTGTTCGGCTGGCTCTGGGCCGACATCGCGCCGCTCGCGGCGTTCGGGTTCGGGGCGGCGTGCGCGCTCGGGGCGGCAGCGGTGCTGATGCGAGCAGGCAACGAAGAGGAGTGAGAAACGAGCAACCGTGCGGGGCTACCACTCGTTTCTTACTCCTCTTCGCTCTTTTCTCGTCCGTCCGCCGCGGCGATAATCGCCGACCCCGTTGAATCTCCAAGGATTGCCATGCTTGACCCAGCCCTGCTGCGCGGCCAGCTCGATGCCGTGGCCGAACGACTGGCGACGCGCGGATTCGCGCTCGACAAGGCGGCGATCGAAGCGCTGGAGTCGCAGCGCAAGGCCGTCCAGGTCGAAACGCAGGACCTGCAGAACCGGCGCAACACGCTGTCCAAGCAGGTCGGCATCGCCAAGAGCAAGGGCGAGGACGCCGCCGCGCTGATGGCCGAAGTCGGCGGCATCGGCGATGCGCTCAAGGCGAACGAGGTCACGCTCGCCGACGTCCAGCAGCGGCTCGCCGAGATCGCGCAGGGCATTCCGAACCTGCCGCACGAATCGGTGCCGCAGGGCAGCGACGAATCCGGCAACGTCGAGCAGAACCGCTGGGGCACGCCGCGCAGCTTCGATTTTCCGGTGCGCGATCACGTCGACCTCGGCGCGCGCAAGGGCTGGCTCGACGGCGATGCCGGCGCGAAGCTGTCGGGCGCGCGCTTCACGGTGCTGCGCGGCGAACTCGCGCGGCTGCATCGCGCGCTCGCGCAGTTCATGCTCGATCTGCATGCGACTTCGCACGGCTATCTCGAAACCAACGTGCCGCTGATCGTCAATGCCGACTCGATGCTCGGCACCGGGCAACTGCCGAAATTCGAGGACGACCTGTTCTCGACCGCGGTCG
>CAMLLF010000094.1 GCA_946480705.1 uncultured Lysobacteraceae bacterium
GGGTTCGGGCTGGGAAGACGCGCCCTATCCCCCGCTCCCCGGACGGACCGGCTCGCGGGAGAACTCACCCCAGTGCTGCGGTGGGTCCCCGGTTCCCCCTCGGCGCCGGTGCGGCGCCTCGGGCGATTCGGCGGTGACCGGCCGAGGTCACCCTCCGCGGGCGACGACCACCCGGCTGGCGCGCAGGGCGGTGATGTCGGTGGTCGCTAGCATGGTGGGGTCATGCTAGCGCGCGGCGGAAGGTGGCGTCGTCGCGCAGGTCGCAGCCGCGGCGGAACCGGTGCGCAGCCGGAGTGTCGGCTGGATCGCAGTTTTTCAGTCGGCGCGCGCGAGCAGGTCGTCGATGGCGGTGCGGAACGCGTCGATGCCGGGCCAGCTCGTGATGCGGCCGAGGCGTCGGCCGTGGCGGAAGACGAAGAACGTCGGGATGCCGTGCAGGCCGAAACGCGTCGCCATGGCTGCGTCTTCATAGACGTTGTCGTGCAGCCAGCGCACCTGCGGCCAGCTCAGCCGTTGCGGCTGGGCGAGGATCGCGCGCTTGGCGATGTCGCAGTTCGGGCAGTCGCGGCCCCAGAGAAACAGCACGTCGAGTTCGGCGCTGCCGTCGGCGAGCACGGCGTCGAGCGTGTCGCTCGTCACGCGCCGCATCGGGAAACGGTCGAAGAAGTCCGGGACGGCGCTGTCGGACATGACGTGAGCGGCAGCGGCACGGCGGATGCGCGCGCCGCCGCCGTCGCGGGATTACAGCTTGGCGCGCGTGCGCAGGTTGCTGCGGAGACGATTCTTGCGGCGGCGGGCGCGGGACTTCTTCATGGTGTGCTCCTGGGATGGGTGATCGGTGATTGTCGCATCAAACGGCGCGACGGCGCCGGGACACGGCTATTTCGGCTTTTTCGCTGGCCGCTGCCAGCCGTGCAGCGTTGTCTGGCGGCCGCGGGCGACGGTCAGCTCGCCCGCAGGGGCGTCCTTGGTGATGACCGAGCCGGCGCCGATCGTCGCATTCGCGCCGATCGTCACCGGAGCGACGAGGGCGCTGTTGGAGCCGATGAAGGCGCCGTCGCCGATCGTCGTCAGGGATTTGTTCACGCCGTCGTAGTTGCACGTGATCGTGCCGGCACCGACGTTCACGCCCGCACCGATCACGGCGTCGCCGAGATAGGTCAGGTGGTTGGCTTTGCTGCCGCTGCCGAGCACGGCCTTTTTGGTTTCGACGAAATTGCCGACGTGCACGCCGGCGGCGAGTTCGGTGCCGGGGCGCAGCCGCGCGAACGGGCCGATCAGGCAGGGCCCGTGCGTGACGACGCCGTCGAGGTCGCAGTGCGCGTGCACGCGCGTGCCGGCGGCCAGCGTCGAATCCTTGATGCGGCAGAACGGGCCGATGCTGACCTCGTCGCCGAGCTGCACGCTGCCTTCGAAGATCACGTCGACGTCGACCTCGATGTCGCGGCCGAGCGTGACGCTGCCGCGCAGGTCGAAGCGGGCCGGGTCGGCCAGCCGGACGCCGGCGGTGCAGAACGCGCGGGCCTGGCGGCGCTGGTAGTGGCGCTCGAGTTCGGCGAGCTGCCACGGATCGTTCGCGCCGAAGGCTTCGTGCGCGTCGGTGCAGATCGCGCAGGCCGCCGGGTCGCCGTCGGCGGCGGCCAGTGCGAACACGTCGGTGAGGTAGTACTCGCGCTGCGCGTTGTCGTTGCCGACGCGCGCGAGCCAGCCGCGCAGGCGCGCCGCCGAGGCCGCGACGATGCCGGTATTGACCAGCGCGATCGCGCGCTGGTCGTGGCCCGCGTCTTTTTCCTCGACGATGGCGCGGACGTGGCCGAGGCCGTCGCGAACGATGCGGCCGTAACCGGTCGGATCGATGAGTTCGGCGCCGAGCACGGCAAGGCTTGCCTCGGCGACGGCGAGCGGGCGCAGCGTCGTGGTCGTGATCAGCGGCACGTCGCCGTAGAGCACGAGCACGCGCGCGTCGTCGGGAATGCCGGGCAGCGCGAGGCCGACGGCATGTCCCGTGCCTTGCTGCTCGGCCTGCAGTACCCAGCGCAGGTCGGTCGCGTCGGCGAACGCGGCCTGCACCTGGTCGCCGCGATGACCGTAGACCACATGGATCGCGGCCGGCGCGAGCGCGCGCGCGCTGTCGATGACGTGCGCGAGCATGGGCCGGCCGGCCAGCGGCAGCAGCACCTTGGAGCGCGCGGATTTCATGCGTTTGCCTTCGCCGGCGGCGAGGACGATGACGTGCAGCGGTGCGGTCATGGGCGGTCCACGGAATCTCTGGATGAATCGGAATCGCGCTTGGATCTGGCGGACTCGCGAGGACGGGCGGCCCGCGCAAGCGCCATGCAGCGGACGTCTTGCCCGGGCGCTCCTCGCGACGGCGCCGATTATCGCAGGGCAGCCCCGCGGATTTGGTCGAGGCGTTGCCGGATCGCGGCCGCGGCCGCATCGGCGCCGAAGTCGCGACGCAACGTGTCGCGTGCGGCCGTGCCGACGCGACGCGCCAGCGCCGGGTCGTCGGCGAACCGGCGCAGGTGTGCGGCGGCGGCGTCGATGTCGGGTTCGGCCCAATGCTGCCCGCGCCAGTCCGGATATTCGCCTTCGGCCACGGGCACGAGGCGATACGGCACGAGCGCGCTGTTGTCCTCGCGCATGAACTGCAGGTTGCCGGAATACGCCGTCGCGACGACCGGCTTGCCGAGCGCCATGCATTCGGCGAGGCCGAGGCCGAAGCCTTCGGAGCGATGCAGCGACAGATAGACGTCGCAGCCGGCCTGCAGCGCCCACATGCCGTCGCGGTCGAGAAAGCCGTCGCGGACTTCGATGCGCTCGTCGCCGGCCGCGGCGTCGTGGAGCGCGCGCAACGCGCCGGGCAGACGATGGCCGTTGATGGTCTTCAGCAGCAGGCGCACATCGCGCCGCTGCGGCGGAAAGGCGGCGCGGAACGCCGCGATCGCGGCCTGCGGATTCTTGCGCGTGATCCACGAATTGAAGTCGAAGCTCGCGAGCACGACGAACGCGTCGTCGGGCAGGTCGAGCGCGCGACGCGACAGCGGCGCGAGCGGCGGCGGCTCCACGGCGAACGGCATCACGCGCACCGGTTTGTCGGTGCAGGCGGCGATTGCGGCGCGGACGAAATCCGACAGCACCCAGACCTCGTCGACGAGATCGAGCGCGCCGTGCCAGCGCGGCGGAAAACGTTCGAGCTCCCAGAACCAGCAGCCGATGTTGTGACGGCCCGCGAAGGCGGAGGCGCCGAGATGTTCGTGCACGACCGGCATCTGGTCGGCGTTGATGCAGAACAGCGAGACCTCCTGCGGCAAGGTGTCGTCGAACGACGCGTCGAGGCGGCGGTCGTTCTGCCGGCTCGCGACGCCGATCTCGACGTTGCGGACGCCGAACGGAATGCCGCCGCGGCGCAGCGCGTCGGCGAAGTTGCGCAGCACTTCGGCGACGCCGAATTCGCCGCGTGCATAGCCGACGAGATTGAGCCCGTCGTGCGCGACCGGTGCGGCGAGCGGCGGCGCGACGGAGGCCGACTCGGGGGCCGACGGCACGAACGCGGCGCGCTCGAGGCCGCGCCGCAGGCGATGCCGCCAGCGCGCCGGCACGCGCCCGTACAGCGCGAGTGCCCAGCGCTGCCGGCAGCTCCAGTCGATCAGCGCGAGGCTCGCGGCGCTGAGGCGCGGCCAGGCGCCGGCGACGCGCACGCGGCCGGTCGCGTCCCAGTGCGGCGCGGCGCCATGGCCGCCGCCGAATGCCGCGCGCACCGGTTCGATGTGCCGCGGCGCGATGCCGAACTCGCGCTGCGCCGTGCGCAGGAACCAGCGGATGAAGCCCTCGCGACCTTCGCGTTCGGTGAGGTCGAACGCGGCGTGGAGATCGGCGCGCAGCCGCCACGCGGCGTACATCAGTCGCGTGACCGGCGCGTCGGCGCGATGTGCGATCTCGTCGCAGGGCAGGTCGTAGCGATCGCGCGCCATCTGCCACGGATGCAGCTCGGGTTCGGCGCAGCCCTTGTCGAAATAGCGCCGATAGACCGCGCGCAGTGGCCGCGTGACCGCTTCGCCGTCGGCGAAACGGCCGAAGGCATAGGGCTTGTCCCGGTGACGCGCGTGGCCGTTGGCCTGCAGGCATTCGAGATAGTGCGCGTACAGCGGTTCCAGCGCGCCGATGTCGCTGCGCCGGTAGCGGTCCTGGTGGCGCGAGAACGCCTGCGGGCGGTCGACGTCGATGCCGCTGAAGTGCACGAACACGAGCGGGCCGTCGTTCGCGGTCCACCGCTCGCCCTCGCGCGCGACGCGGCGCTGCGCAAGATTCCAGTAGGCGAGGTTGTAGCCGTCGTCGCGCAGGATGCGCACCTCGGGAAACAGGCCCGGCGCGAGGTCCATCCATTTCTGGTCGGTGAACAGGCCGGCGGCGGGATCGGCGACGCAGCCCTGTTCGAGCTTCTCGGTCCACCAGTCGACGAGCCGCGCCGCATCGGCATGCGTGCCGATCGCGCAGAAACCGAGGTTGTACGTTCCGCTGCGCAGGATCGCGAGTTCGCCCGGATGCCGTTCGTCGGTCGTCGGCGCATTGAGGTGCGGCGTCAGCACGGCCAGCGCGCCATCGTCGACGAGCGCCGCGACAGCGGTCAGCGGCGCCAGCACGTAGGTATCGGGATCGAGGTAGACGACCGCTTCGCCCGGATGCCGCGCACGCAGCCGGCGGAATGCGTAGGGCTTGATCGCCGTGTTGAGTTCGAGGATGTCGTAGCGGAACGTGAAGGCGTCGAAGTCGGGCAGATCGAGTTCCTCGATGCGCACGAGATCGAACAGCGGATCGGCGAGGTCCGGGTCGCCTTCGTCGCGGTCGGCCAGCACGACGTAGCGGCGGCTCTGCGGATGCTGCGCGGCGAGCGACTGCATCAGGGTCAGCGCATACGCCAGATAGTTGCGCGAGACGATGGTGAAGAAGATCACGTGCAGGCCTGTTCCGCGACGCTGCCCCGGCCGGGGCGCGCCAGCATAGCGGATCGGCTATGCTCGCGCCGCTTCGGGCGGCGGGCCGCGCATGCAACTGCATTTCCTCGAACTCGTCTGGTTCAGCACCTACGCGGAGCTTCGCGCCGAGCGTGCGCGCAGCTATCTGGGCTTCGTCTGGTGGCTCGTCGAACCGGCGCTGATGATGGCTGCGTTCTGGCTCGTGTTCGACCGGATTCTCGGCACCGGCGGTCCCGACTACCTGCCGTTCCTGCTGATCGGGCTCGTTCTCTGGCAGTGGTTCAAGTCGAGCGTCGTGCATGCGGGGCAGGCGATCTGGCTGAATCTCGCGCTGATCCATCAGGTCCGCGTGCCGGTGCTGGTTTTTCCATTCGTTCACTTGTTGGCAGATGCGATCAAGTTCGCCGCGGTGTTCGGTCTGCTGCTCGTCGTGCTCTGGGGCGCGGGCTATCCGCCGAACGCGGCTTATCTGAGCCTGCCGCCGCTGCTGCTGTGCGTCGCGCTCTGCGCGATCGGCGGCGGGTTGCTGCTGGCCGCGCTGATGCCGCTGCTGCCGGACCTGCGCTTCGTCGTCGAGCAACTGCTCTCGGTCCTGATGTTCCTGTCGGGCGTGGTGTTCGCGCTGGAGCGCGTGCCCGCGCCGTATGCGGATTGGCTCGCCTGGAATCCGGTGCTCGTGTTGCTCGATGCGCTGCGTGGCGTGCTGCTGCACGGTCGCTGGCCCGACTGGATCGCGCTCGCGCGCGTAGCCGTCGCCGCGGTCGCGCTCGCCGTGCTAGGCATCGCGACGGTGCAGCGGCTCGCGCCGCGCTACCCGAAGCTGGCCGCGTGATGGGCGGCACGGCGCGCAGCGTGATCCGGCTCGACCAGGTCGGCGTCGCGTTCGGCGTGCAGCGCCGGCTGCGCGGCGAACCCTATTGGGCTCTGCAGGACGTCAGCCTCGAATTGCGCAGCGGCCAGCGGCTCGGCGTCGTCGGCCGCAACGGCGCCGGCAAGAGCACGCTGCTGCGCGTGCTCGCGGGCATTCTCGAACCCGATCGCGGCCGCGTGGAACGCACTGTCGCGAGCTGCCAGCTGCTGTCGCTGTCGCTGGGCTTCGTGCCGTATCTGTCGGGTCGCGACAACGCGACGCTCTGCGGCCTGCGCCTGGGTCTGCGCCGGCGCGAGATCGACGCGCGGCTCGCCGCGATCTGCGACTACGCCGAGCTCGGCGACTTCTTCGAGCAGCCGGTCGCGAGCTACTCCAACGGCATGGTGCTGCGCCTGGGCTTCGCCGTCGCGTTGCAGGTGCAGCCCGAGGTATTGCTGCTCGACGAACTGCTCGCGGTCGGCGATGCCGAGTTCCAGCGCAAGTCGGCGCAGGCGATCCATGAACGTATCAATGCCGGCACGACGGTCGTCCTCGTCAGTCACGACGAGGACAAGATCGCGGACCTTTGCGACAGCGTGCTCTGGATCGAGCGGGGCCGCAGCGTCATGGTCGGACGCTGCGACGAGGTGCTGGCCGCATATCGCGCCGCGGCGCGCTGAGCGCGCTACGGCTCGAAGCCGTCGTCGAAGATCGCGTCGAGGTCGGGCACCACGATGGTCAGGTCGCCGATGCTGCCGCCGGTGGCGGGTGTGAGCCGATGGCTTGCCGTCGGCGCACAGTCGATCGGCGAATCGATCCAGAGCACGCTGCAGGGCAGGCTCGGCCAGATCGTGCCGGGCGAGTTCGCGAATGCGGCGTGGGGCGATGCGAATAGGAAATAGCTTTCCGGCGTGAGCCCGCCGACCGAGAAGTTGCCCTGCGCGTCGGTGAATACGGGTTTGCCGGCCAGACCATGCGACGCGGGCACCGCAGCCACGGCGTAGTTCGCCGCCGGCGCGCCGCTGCCGGCGAAGACGACGCGTCCGCTGAGCGTCGCGCCGCGCGCGATCGCGAAGTCGATGCCGGTCGGATGCGGCTGCGCGAAGAAGTCCGGCAGCGTGAACGGCGTCGCCGCGTCGTTGCAGAAGCGATTCGCGCCGCTGCATTCGACGTTGCTCCAGCCGCGGTCGATCCAGCCCGAGCCTGCCTGTCGCGTGACCAGCGCGACGTCTTCGCTGCCGAAGCCTTCCAGCACGTAGCGGCCGTCGGCATCGGTCTGTGCGGTCGCCTCGGCGACGAAACCCCAGAGACCGAACGTCGGCGGCACGAGCGCACCGGCGGCGACGGTCGCGTTCGCGATCGGCAGTCCGGTGGCCTGGTCCGTCACGCGCCCACTCGCGGTGCGCAGCGGCGCGACGTGGATGTCATTCAGCGTGACCGTTGCGCCGGCGGTGACATCGATCGTCGGTGCGCCGCTCAGATCGCAGGGATCGGTGTTGCACGGCAGGTTCGGGTAGATCTTCGCCGGATAGGCCAGCGTGGCGTAAGGACGCACGTGCAGATTGATTGCGCCGGGCAGCAGCGGTCCGGTCGCGGAATAGCCGTCGGCTTCGATGAAGCCGTCGATGCGGTGCGACGCGTCTGCCGGCGCGCTCGCGACCGCGGAGTGCTGAATCCAGCTGCCGTTGCCGTCGCTGATCATGCGCACGCGCACATAGGCGCCGGTGCGCAGCTCCGCGTCGACATCATCGAGCAGCGCACCGTCGGCGACGACGAGCGGCTGCGTCGCGAGCGTGTCGCAGGAGACCTGCACCCCGTCGCAGTGCAGGTCGGGCCAGGCGTAGCTCAGATACCGGCGGTCGCTGACGTTCGCGACCGACGCCGACGCGCGGAACTCGTAGGTTCCGCCGTGCAGGTCGCCGAATTCGAAACTGCCGTCGGCGGCCGCCGTCGATGTGGCGCCGAGATGCATGAGCGCCGGCGAGCCGACATGGCGGATCTGGATGTACGCATCGGGTGCCGGCGGTGCACCGGTGGCGCGGTCGCGCAGCGTGCCGCGGATGCGCGCGGCGTGGCCCAGCGCAACATCGGCGGTCAGCGGTGCCGCATTCGACAGCGTGACCTTGGTTGCCGCCTGGTAGCAGAAGATCGGCTCCGCCGGACAGCGCTCGCCGACGTGCGAACGACCGGCGAAACCCGGCGCCGTCGTGACGATCGCCACCGGATTCGCGATCGCGTCGGTGTCGATCGTGTAGCGGCCGTCGGCGCCGGTCTGTGCGGACGCGACGACGACGGGCAGAAAGAAGAAGCCGGGCGCGACGACCGAAACGGTCGCTCCGGCGAGCGGCGTGTTGGTGCCCGCTTCGACGACCTTGCCCTGAACGACGGCGGCATGAACGGGAGCTGCGACGACGGCAGCAAGCGAGACGACGGCTGCGAACAAACTGCGCATGGGGACGATTCCTTCGTGTGGATGCGCTCCGGAGACGCAGTTGCGCCGTGCATCCCCCAGCTTTCGCAAGTAGCGAACGTGTGGAATTGCGCGGCAAAGGAATAATGCGGCAACTGCGGCGAGCGAACGAAGCAGACCACGTCGGACGCGGCGAAGTTCGCGCGTCGTGTCCGAGAAAGAAGCGGTTAAGGCATAAGTGGAAAAAGCCGACGACGGAACGACGGCCGCGCTGCGATGTCAAGCCGACGCGGCGCAACGCGCAGCGTGCGCAGTGCCGGTCGTTCGTTCCTGTGCGGCGAGAGTCGCCCGAGCGTCGGCGAGGCACATCCGTCGAACCGATCGACGAGCGGATACGCGGAAATAAAAAACGCCGGCACGAGGCCGGCGTGGAGTGATGCAAAAGCGATTGGGTGTCGGTGTGCGGCGCCCGTGAGCGCGCGCGACTACCGGCGGCGTCAGTGCTTGAGCGCCTTGCGCAGACGCTCGAGCGCCTGCAGCTGCGCCATGGCCTGCGCGAGCTGGGCCTGGGCCTGGGCGATTTCGAGCGCGTCGGTGCGATTGGCGAGCGCGCGCTCGGCGGCTTCCTTGGCCTTGTTCGCCGCGGCTTCGTCGAGATCCTTCGCGCGGATCGCGGTGTCGGCCAGCACGGTGACGACCTGCGGCTGCACTTCGAGAATGCCGCCGGAAACGTAGAAGAACTGCTCGTCGCCGTTTTCCAGGATCACGCGGACCTGGCCCGGCTTCAGACGCGTGATCAGCGGCGCATGGCGCGGCGCGATGCCGAGTTCGCCCATTTCGCCGGTGGCCACGATCATCTGCGCGGCTCCGTGGAAGATTTCTTCCTCGGCACTGACGATGTCGCAACGGATGGTGCTGGTCATGTTTGCCTCGCTCGACTGTGCCGCCGCGTGGCCGCGGCGGCACGGTGCCGTTGTCTATCGCACGCTTCGATCAGGCCTTTTCGGCCATCTTCTTGGCTTTCTCGATCACTTCGTCGATGCCGCCGACCATGTAGAACGCCTGTTCCGGCAGGTGGTCGCATTCGCCGTCGACGATCATCTTGAAGCCGCGGATGGTTTCCTTGAGCGAGACGTACTTGCCCGGCGAACCCGTGAACACTTCGGCGACGTGGAACGGCTGCGAGAAGAAGCGCTCGCACTTACGGGCGCGGGCGACGACCTGCTTGTCCTCTTCGCTGAGCTCGTCCATGCCGAGGATCGCGATGATGTCCTTGAGTTCCTTGTAGCGCTGCAGCGTGCCCTGCACCTTGCGCGCGACTTCGTAGTGGTCGCTGCCGATCACGTTCGGGTCGA